>PWOG01000198.1 GCA_003557565.1 Desulfobulbaceae bacterium | reverse complement strand
GGGCTGCAGGCCGGGGTACTTGAGCGGCGCCCGGTCCAGGTGCAGCTCAAAACCGCCGGTATCCTCGGCCATCTCCCCCACCGAGGAGGACAGGCCGCCGGCCCCGTTGTCGGTAATACAGTTGTACAGCCCCAGATCCCGGGCCTTGAGCAGGCAGTCGAACATCTTCTTCTGGGTGATGGGGTCGCCGATCTGCACCGCCGTGGCCGGCGAACCCTCGTGGAGCTCCTCCGAGGAAAAGGTGGCGCCGTGGATGCCGTCCTTGCCGATGCGCCCGCCGGTCATCACGATGAGATCCCCCGGCAGGGCCTTTTTGTCCTGGGAGGGTTTGCCGCCCACCAGCGCCGGCATGATCCCCACCGTGCCGCAGAAAACCAGGGGTTTGCCGGCGAAACGGGAGTCGAAGACCAGCGAGCCGTTGACCGTGGGAATACCGCTTTTGTTGCCACCGTGTTCCACCCCCAGGCGTACCCCCTCGAAGATCCGCTTGGGGTGCAGCAGGCGGGCGGGCAGGGGCTGGTCGTAGAAGGGCGAGGCGAAACAGAAAACATCGGTGTTGGCGATCAGTTTGGCGCCCATGCCGGTGCCGAAAGGATCGCGGTTGACCCCGACAATGCCGGTGAGCGCTCCGCCGTACGGGTCCAGGGCCGAAGGGCTGTTGTGGGTCTCCACCTTGAAGGCGATGTTCCAGTCTTGGTTGAAGCGAATGACCCCGGCGTTGTCCTTGAACACCGACAGGCACCAGTCGCTGTCGCCCATCTGCCGGCGGATTTCGGCGGTGGGCTGGCGGATGAAGGTGTCAAACAGGCTGTGGAAAACGGACGTCTCGCCGGTGGTGGTGTCCTCGTAATGGATCTCGCCGTTGAAGATCTTGTGCTTGCAGTGCTCCGACCAGCTCTGGGCCAGAACCTCCAGCTCCACATCGGTGATCTTTTCACCCAGGCCCATCTGGCGGCGCTGTTCGATCACCCCAGGGGCGGTCAGATGGTCGCGGATAATCCGCATCTCTTCCAGGCTCAGGGCCAGCACCCCCTCCCGGCTGATTCGCATCAGTTCATCGTCGCCGACGTTGAGGTCCACGGTCGTCAGTCGCCACTGCTCACCATCGCGTACCCGGGGGGCAAAGGCGGGCAAGCCGCCCTGGGCGGCGAAGGCCTGGTGGTCCATAACGGTGAAACGTTCGATGAGCTCATTGGCCAGCAGGCGGGAGGCGATGTTTTCCGCCTGCTGGCGGCTCAATTCCCCCTTTAGCAGGTACTGGGTCGAGGTGTAGACCGCCTCGCCGTCGCTTAAAGGGCGGCCCAGCAGCAGTTCCAGGGCCTGGCTGGCGGTGCGGCCTTCGTTGTCGGTAACCCCGGGCCGGTAGCCCACCTCGATGCACCAGTCGAAGGGTAGTTCCTGGTTCAGGGCCAGGGAGTCCAGGGCGTAATCCTGGGTCACCGGGTCGCTGTAGGGGCCGGCGGCCGCGGCCAGGAGTTCGTCCGGGGAGATGTCAGCTTCCACGGTGAAAACCTTGATGGTGCGCACCTGGTCCACGGCGAGCTGGAGGTCGGCGGCGATCCGCTTGCGGGTCGCCTCGCCGAAGGAATCGTTAATTCGGGTTTTCAGGCCAACCTCGATCCGGGCAAGCATGCTGGGCTCCTTAGCGATAATTATGGATAAAACGTATGTTTGGGGTCAAAGCAGATGACCATGTTCCATGGTTATTCAGATAAGCCAGATATTGTAACTCATAAAATTATTTTTGCCCGACCCTTTTTTGAACCTCCCAGCCGGGCCTTGACATGACCGGAAAATCCTGTATATTCGTTGGCATCAGGAAGTGATGCGGACATAACTCAGCTGGTAGAGTGCAAGCTTCCCAAGCTTGATGTCGCGGGTTCGAATCCCGTTGTCCGCTCCAGGCCGCTCCCGGTGGCCATCCTGAGACGCCGGCAGACGGCGGTGTCAACCGTCTGCTGTTTTTCAGAGCCGCCTTTTTTCGGGGCGGGATTTTGAAAGTGGGCCGCAAGCCCGCTTTTTTTGTTTCCCCCAGCCGGGTGTGACCTTAGCAGCCGCACCGCACCTTCGGGCAAGCAGCCAGGCTTCTGGTGCCCGGTGTACGCGGCGCCCGGCGGCAAGACCTCATCTGCGGCACGGCTGAACGATTAGTGGCCCGTTAGTATAGTTAGTGGCCCGTTAGATTTACAGGTTGCTGGCCCTGGGAACGGTTGTCGGGGTTGCAATGTAATAAGTGTTTATATGGAGGAAGAACGTTTATGCCGGCCGGAGAATCCGCCCTTGTCCGCCGCTTGAACGAACTGCTGGAACCGGTGGTCCTGGACCACGGCCTGGAGTTGGCGGAACTGCAGTTCCGCCGCGAGGCCCAGGGCTGGGTGCTGCGCCTGATCATCGACGCCGATGATGGTGTGAGCATCGACGATTGTGCCCGGGTCAGCCGCGAGGTCTCCCATCTTTTGGAGGTGGAGGACCCCATCGAGCGGCCCTTTCATCTGGAGGTCTCCTCGCCGGGGCTGGACCGCCCCCTGAAGCGGGAGCGGGATTACTCCCGCAGTCGGGGCAAAATGGCCAAGCTGGTCTGCCGGGAAGAGATTGACGGGCAGAACGTGATAATCGGCCGCTTAGGCGACCTGGCCGACGGCGTGATTACCGTGGAGACTGAAACCGGCCCGGTTCCGGTGCCGCTGGCGGCGGTGCGGCGGGCCAAGCTGGTAGTTGAATGGTAACGGCCCGATAAATCAACAGGTTGCTGGCCCCGGGTGAACGGTTACCTTTTATAAAACATGGAGCAGTCAGGATGATATCCGAACTTAAAAGAATCATTGATCAGATCAGCCGCGACAAGGGCATTAATCGCGATTTGCTTATCGAGGCCATCGAGGATGCGGTGATGAGCGCGGCCAAGAAAAAATACGGCCAGCGCCGCGAGATCGAGGCCCGCTATAACGACGAGATCGGCGAGATCGAACTCTTCCAGTTCCGCACCGTGGTGGAAGAGGTGGAGGATGAACAGACCGAAATCACCCTTGCCGACGCCAAGGACCTGGACGAGGAAGTGGAGCTCGGCGATGAGCTCGGCAGCAAGATGGACTCCGCCGCCGACCTGGGCCGCATTGCCGCCCAGTCCGCCAAGCAGGTCATCATCCAAAAGATGAAGGAAGCGGAAAGCGATGTGGTCTTCGATCTGTTCAAGGAGCGCAAGGGGGATATCGTCAACGGCATCGTGCAGCGTTTCGAGCGGGGCAACATGATCGTCAATCTGGGCCGCACCGACGCCATTCTGCCGGCCCGGGAACAGATGCCCCGCAAGAGTTACCGCCAGGGCGACCGGATTCGGGCCTACCTCCTGGATGTCCGCCAGTCTTCCAAGGAGCCCCAGCTGATCCTGAGCCGGACCTGCAACGATTTTCTCACCCAGCTTTTCTCCATGGAGGTGCCGGAGATCGCCGAGGGTATCGTCAAGGTCATGGGGGTGGCCCGGGAGCCGGGTTCCCGGGCCAAGATCGCCGTCAGCTCCACGGAAAGCGATGTCGATCCGGTGGGCGCCTGTGTCGGCATGAAAGGCTCCCGGGTCCAGAACGTGGTCCAGGAGCTGCAGGGAGAAAAGATCGATATCGTTCCCTGGAGCCCAGACCCCGCCCGTTATGTCTCCAACGCCCTGGCTCCGGCCCAGGTTTCCATGGTGGTGGTGGACGAGGAAAACAACACCCTGCTGGTGGTGGTGCCCGACGATCAGCTGTCGCTGGCCATCGGCCGCCAGGGTCAGAACGTGCGGCTGGCCTCGGACCTGCTGGGCTGGCGGATCGATGTCAAGAGCGAGACCAAGTACTCCCGTTCCATCGAGGACGGTTTTCAGTCCCTGCTGGATGTTGAGCGCATGACCGAAAAGCAGGCGGAGAAGCTTTATGACGGCGGCATCGTCGGGGCTTCCGAGCTGGCGGCGGCAACGGCCGCCGAGGTGGCGGCCATCCTTAAGCTGGAGGAGCCGGAAGCCCAGGCGCTGATCAGCGCCGCCGCCAGGGTGGCCCCGCCCAAGGACGCCGAGGCGGTGGCAATACCGGCGGACGAAGCCGCCGCCGAAGCACCGACCGAAGAAACACCGACCGAAGAAACACCGACCGAAGAAACACCGGCTGACGAAGCACCGGCCGCCGAAACAACCCCGGCGGAGGGGACGGAGCCCGCCGCCGATGAGCAGGCCGGCCCGGAATCGACGGAAGAAGACCAGGAGCAAGCGCCGCCGGAAGATGACAGCGATGAACGTGCGTGATAGTTTTGTCTGACTGGCCGGTACAGTGGGCCGTACGACGTACTTTAAATAAATCAACACGGCGACATGGGCGGCGGTGCTAAACTGCGCCGTCCCGGTTGTGGGATATTGATATTGACGAAGAGCCGGGAAATCTCTTCGGGAGCTTGGGAATGAAGAAAATTCGCGTATACGAGTTGGCCAAGGAAGCCGGACTGGAAAACAAGACCCTGGTGGCTCGCCTGCAGGACGAGGGCTATCAGGTGAAGTCTCACAGTTCCACGCTGAACGAGGGCGAGGCCCGGGAGATCCGCGTTAAGCTGGGGCTGTTGCAGACCGAAACCAAGGAAAAACGGATCCAGGAGCAGGGTCGCCGCACCATTATCCGCCGCCGCAAGAAGCCGGTGGAGCCGGAGGCGGAAGCGCAAAAGGCTACGGAGTCGGCGCCGGCGGAAGCGGCGCCGACCCCGGAAAGCCCGGAAGCTGTCGGCGCCCCGGCTAAGGCCCCGGAGACCGAACCCCGGCCCGCCGCCGAACCAGCCGCCGAACCCCATCCGGCTCCGGCGGCTGAGGCGTCGGAAGAGGTCGAGGCGGCCCGGGCGGAAGGCCAGGCCGAAGCCGAGAAAGAAGAACCGCAAGCGGCGGCGGATGCCGGCGCCCTGGAAGCTGCCCCGGAAGCTGCGTCGGAAGCTGCTCCGGATGCCGCGCCGGAAACCGGCGCCGAGCCCGCCGAAGTGCCGACCGGCGAAGCTCCGGCCGGGGAAGAAGCTCCGGTTAAGCCGGCCCCGGAACGCAAGGGCCTGGCTCGGGTGATCAAGCGGGCGGCCATCCACATTCCCCAGCAACCCGCCGCCGAGGAGCGTCCCCGGCCCCGCAAGCCGGAGAAGAGCAAAAAGCCGGCGGCAGCGCCGGGGGCTGAGACCACCGATGCCGAGGCCAAGAAGAAGGGCAAGCGTTTCGTCAAGTTCACCCCGGAAACCGATCGGTCCCCCGCCAAGAAAGGTGCCGCCGGCAAGCGCAAGCGCAAGGCCGAAGTAGTGGCCGAGGATTTTGACGAACTCGGCCTGGTGCCGGCCGGGGTACGCCTGGGCCGCAGCGGCCGGGGCGGCGGCCGACGCAAGCAGCAGCAGGACAAGCCGCAGTTTGCCGCCGAGACCCGGGCCATCAAGAGAAGAATTACCGTGCACGAGACCATCACCGTGGGTGATTTCGCCCATCGTATGGGGGTCAAGGCCAATGAGGTGATCGCCAAGCTCATGGGGCTGGGGGTCATGGCCACCGTCAACCAGGCCATGGATTTCGACACCGCCGCCCTGGTGGCCGCCGAGTTCGGCTATGAGGTGGAGCAGGGCAAGACCGAGGAACAGACCATCCTCAATCTCGAGGAAGAGGAGACCGGCGGCGAGCTCAAGCCCCGGCCGCCGGTGGTCACCGTCATGGGCCATGTCGACCACGGCAAGACCTCGATTCTCGACGCCATCCGCAAGACCGACGTGGCCGAGGGCGAGGCCGGGGGCATCACCCAGCACATCGGCGCTCATCATGTCCGGGCGCCCCAGGGCGAGGTGGTCTTTCTGGACACTCCGGGCCATGAGGCCTTTACCGAAATGCGATCCCGCGGTGCCCAGATCACCGATATCGTGGTCCTGGTGGTAGCCGCCGACGACTCGGTGATGGATCAGACCCGGGAGGCCATCAACCATGCCAAGGCCGCCGGGGTCCCCATCCTGATCTGCATCAACAAGATCGACAAGGCCAATGCCGACCCCATGCGGGTCAAGCGGGAACTGGCCGATCTCGGGCTGATGTCCGAGGAGTGGGGCGGCGACACGATCTACTGTGAGACCTCGGCCAAGGAAGGCACCGGGATTTCCGAGCTGCTGGACAGCATCCTGCTTCAGGCCGAGATCCTGGAGCTCAAGGCCGATCCTCAGCGCCACGCCAAGGGCCACGTGGTGGAAGCCCAGCTGCACAAGGGCCGTGGCCCGGTGGCCACCGTCCTGGTCCAGCAGGGCACCCTGCGCCTGGGCGACGCCTTTGTCGCCGGCCAGTACTCCGGCAAGGTCCGCTCCCTGATCAACGACAAGGGCGAACATGTCCAGGAGGCCGGTCCCTCCATGCCCGTGGAGATCCAGGGCTTGAGCGGCGTGCCCCTGGCCGGCGACGAGTTCGTCGTGGTCCGCGACGATAAGATGGCCAAGAGCGTCAGCGCCGAGCGCCAGTTGAAGTTGCGGGAAAAGGAACTGGCCACCGACACCAAGATCTCTCTGGAGAATCTGTTTGACCGGATGCAGGAAGGGGAGATCAAGGAGCTGATGGTGGTCCTGCGGGCCGACGTTCAGGGCACCCTGGAGGCCTTCACCTCCTCGCTGGAGCAGCTTTCCACCGACAACGTCAAGGTGCGGGTGCTCAACTCCGGCACCGGCACCGTCACCGAATCCGACGTCCTGTTGGCCGCCGCCTCCAACGCCCTGATCATCGGCTTCAACGTCCGGCCAGGCGCCCGGGTCCAGGCCTTGGCCAAGCAGGAAAAAGTGGACATGCGCTTTTATGATGTCATCTACCACGCCCTGGAGGACATCAAAAAGGCCATGGAAGGCATGCTGGAGCCGGAGTTCGTCGAAGAGGTCATCGGTTCGGCCGAGGTTCGCCAGACTTTCCATGTTTCCAAGGTCGGCACCATCGCCGGCAGCTACGTCACCGAGGGCAAGGCCGAACGCAACGCCAAGGTGCGCCTGCTCCGCGACGGGGTGGTGATCCATACCGGCCAGCTGAGTTCGCTCAAGCGCTTCAAGGATGATGCCAAGGAGGTCGCCAAGGGTTACGAATGCGGGATCACGCTGCGTAACTTCAACGACATCAAGGAAGGCGACATCTTCGAGTTTTTTGTCATGAAGGAAATCCAACCGGAGCTTTAGGATGAGTGCCGCCCGCCGTAAATCCACCACGCCGCCCCTGCCGGGGCTGCCGGCCCGCGCCGGCAAACGCCGGCCGGAGCGGGTCGCCGACGAGATCCGCCAGGAAGTGGCCGCGCTGCTCCTTAAAAAGATCAAGGATCCGCGGGTGGTGCAGGTCACTATTTTAAGGGCCACGGTGACCGACGATCTCAGCCAGGCCCGGCTCTTCTACAGCGTCCTGGACGAGGAGACCGCCGCCGACGCCGCCCGTGGCCTGGAAAGCGCCAAGGGCTTCATCCGCACCAGCCTGGCCAAAACCCTGGCCCTGCGGGTGGTGCCGGCCCTGATCTTCCAGCGGGACCATGCCCTGGCGGAACAGGAAAAACTGGAAAGAATCTTTCAGGAAATCCACGAAGAAGATGAAATCCACGACGACGAGGAAAGCGGCGACGAATCATGATGAATCCTCCCGAGCTGGATCAAATAGCGGCGGAGCTGACCCGGGCCTCCCGGATCCTGGTGCTGACCCATATTCATCCCGACGGCGATGCCCTGGGCTCCCAGTTGGCCCTGGGCATGGTGCTGCGCGGGCTGGGCAAGGAAGTCTGCATGTACGGCGAGACCGAGGTCTCCCACCTTTACGATTTCCTGCCCGGGGCCGGGGAGATTGCCGTGGAATTGCCCGAGCTGGGGAAATTTGACTGCGCCATCGCCCTGGACTGCGGCGACGCCAACCGCCTGGGCCGGGAGATGACCGCCCTGCTGACCATCAAGCCGTTTCTGGTGGTCGATCATCATGCCGGCCACCAGGATTTCGGCGACCGGCGCTGGGTCGATCCTCACCGGGCCTCCACCGGGGAAATGGTTTACGACCTGGCGGTGGCCCTGGGCGGCGAGATCTCCCAGGAGGCGGCCTACTGCCTGTATACCGCCATTGTTGCCGACACCGGCTCCTTCAAGTACTCCTCGACCACGGCGGAAACCTTCCGGGTGGCCCGGGAGCTGGTGCTCAAGGGCGTCAAACCCTCGGATGTGGCTGGCAAACTGTTTGACAACTACAGCCTGGCCCGGCTGCGCCTGTTCCAGCGGGTGCTGGAAGGCCTGAGCCTGCACAGCAGTGGCCGCATCGCCATGATCAGCGCCCCCAACCGGTTTTTCGCCGAGACCGGCGCGGCCCCCCAGGACACCGAAGGTTTTATCGACTACCCCCGGTCCCTGACCAGCGTCAAGGTAGCGGCCTTTCTCAAAGAGGCCGAGGTCGGCAAGGTATCGGTGAGCCTGCGTTCCAAGGGCGCCGATTGCAATGTCGCCAAGGTGGCCGCCATCTTCGGCGGCGGCGGGCACCGCAACGCCGCCGGCTTCAAGCGCCTGGACACCACCATCGAGCAGTTGTCCGGCGAGCTGCTGCGGGCCCTGGAGCCTTTGGTCGAAAAGTGTTAGAATCCGCCGTGGTGCCGGTGGACAAACCGGCCGGGCCCAGCTCGTTCCGCATGGTGCAGCTGGTGCGGAGGGCCTCGGGAATCAAGAAGGTCGGGCATGCCGGCACTCTGGACCCCTTCGCTTCGGGGCTGCTGCTGATCTGCATCGGCCGCCCGGCCACCCGCCTGGTGGACCGGTTGATGGCCGGCGACAAGGAATATGAAGCCACCCTGCAGCTGGGGGTGAGTACCGCCACCCATGACCCCGAAGGCGAGGTCCTGGAGCGCCGGGAGCCGAGCGAGGCCCATTTCGCCGCCCTGGACGAGGCCCTGGCCGCCTTCCGGGGTGAGCTGTGGCAGAGCCCGCCGGCCTTTTCCGCCGCCAAGCACCAGGGTAAACCCCTGTACAGCTATGCCCGCCGCGGCGAGATGATCGAAAAACCGCCCCGCCGGGCGTTGATTCATGAACTGCGGTTGCTGGCCCAGGACCGCGACCAAGGGCGCCTGGTATTAAGAGTCCGCTGCAGCAAGGGCACTTACATCCGCAGCCTGGCCCACGACCTGGGGCAGGTCCTGGGTTGCGGCGCCCATCTGGTGGCGCTGCGGCGGCTGGCCAGCGGTGGTTTCCGGGTGGAGCAGGCCCTGGCCGGCGAGCGGCTGCTGGAGCCGGAGGCGGCCGTCGCCCTGGCGGAATACGCCATTGCCCCGGCCGCCGTGGAGGCCCGACTGTAAGCGATCATGGGGGCAAAATAGAAACGCCCGCAGGCTGCCGCAGGTTGTGGTGAGCGGGGGCGGCGAAGCGTACATCAGTACGTGAGCAGGCCCGATCAACGCTTATGGCGGTCCCCTGTGATTGCTTACGTCCGACTAACACCTTGACGGCAATAGCGGAGTTGATTATTAAAAGCGTTTTGTGCGATAATGCCGTGGTATCAAGGCCGGATTGCAAACCTGGCCCCGAGTTGCGGGATTTTTGTGCAAACTGGTAGGAATGGCCGGTTACGGGCTGGCCATCTCCCGAATGTTTAATTTATTTTAAGGAGTACTGTCGTGACCCTGAAACCCGAAGACAAACAGGCAATCGTCGCCGAATTCGGCGCCAATGAAAACGACACCGGTTCCCCGGATGTCCAGATCGCCCTGCTCAGCGCCCGGATCAATTATCTCACCGAGCACTTCAAGATCAACAAAAAGGACCATCACTCGCGGCGGGGCCTGCTCAAGCTGGTCGGCCAGCGCCGCCGTCTGCTGGACTACGTCAAGAGCAAGGATATCGAACGTTATCGCAACCTGCTGCAGCGTTTGGGCATCCGTAAGTAATTCGGAAGTAACCGGTAACCGGCAACCGTCTGGTCACCAGCCGGCACGGAGTGCGACTCGGCCTCAACCCGCGGGTTGCGCGGCGCTCCGGAAGGTTGCCTGGTATTCCTCTCAACAGGCCGGCGTTCAGTGGTGCTTTTGTTGTTGAGCACCACTGAACGTGCAGCCAATCACAAAGTTTGCCATGTAAGCGGTTACAGGGTGCCGCAGGTTGCGGTGATCGGGTCGGCGAAGCGTACATCAGTACGTGAGCCGGTCTACTCGCCACAAGATGCGGTGTCCCCGCGATCGCTTACACGGTACTGCCCGACGACGCGTAAGTGATCACGGTGGCAAAATGGTAAGCGGTTACAGGGTGCCGCAGGTT
>PWOG01000179.1 GCA_003557565.1 Desulfobulbaceae bacterium | reverse complement strand
TGATGGCGCTGTTTGCCCATCGGCGCCTGGAGCACCAGCGTTTCCGGGCCAGCCTTTACCTGCTGATGGCCCTCCAACTGGGGGTGCTCTATTTTCTGGCCGATCCCTTCCGGGAGCCGCTGCCGCGTTTCTTCGCCGAGATCACCCCCTGGTTCACCGCCTCACCCTGGGATAAACTGGGGATGTTCATGCAACTCTACCCCCGATTGGAATTTTACCACACCGCCACCTACATGTGGTTTCATCCGCCGCTGCTTTTCATCTCCTATGCCTGTATCACCATCTTTTTCGCGGTTTCACTGCTGATGCTGATCCGCCGGGAGGCGGCGGTGGAGGCAGTGGGATACACCTACGCCAAGTTCGGCTATTTTCTGCTCACCCTGGGGATGCTGCTGGGTTACCCCTGGGCCCTCAAGGCCTGGGGGCCCAACTGGTGGTGGGACCCCAAGGTCAGCAGTTCCATCATGCTGTGGGCCATTTTCAGCACCTACCTGCATACCAGGATTTACGCCAACAAAAAGGGGATGTGGTACTTTTCCGCCGCCCTGGGCCTGCTGTGTTTTGTGGCGATGATCTATACCTTTATTTCCTCATACCTGTTCCCCGGGGCCCATTCGTTGATGTAGACCGTCGGGGCCGGGGCTTTACCTGCCGGCCGGGCAGGACAATATGGTGATTAAACAACAAATGTGAGGGCGGGATAACCGATGGAACGCAAAAACTCGAGCTCCTACGATTATAAGCTGATATTGGCCACCACCGTGGTGTTGGGGATTATTTCGGTGATCTGTGTGGCGGCCATGTTTTATTTCAGGGCGGAGGCCGTGCATGAACTGGAAGCCGCCGCCCAGTGGGCTTACATGAACACCATGAATGTGATCATTGCCCCTTTTATCGTGGCCCTGATTCTGCTGCTGGGAATCTGTGTGCCCAAGCGGCTGCTGCCGGTAAGCTGGCTCAACCGTTTCACCGTGGCGCTGCTGCTCGCCGCCCTCGGTGCCGCTCTGGTTTTCGATCTGCATGCCGCCCTGCTGCTGGTCCTGTTTGCCTCCCTGGCCCTGCAGCTGGTGGTGCTGGTCATGGCACTGGCCGGCAGCGCCGCGCTCAACTTTGAAAGCAAAAACTACTGGGTCCGGCTGGGTTCCTCCCTGGTGCACCTGGGGCTGATTCTGTTCGTGCTGGATCTGTACTTCCACCGCTATCAGACCCTGCACCTGGTGCTTTTCTGGGTTACCACCGGTTCGGTGGTGCTGGGAATGCTGTTTTGCTTCTATGCCGAGCAGGTGGCAGCCCTGATTCGCCGTTACTGGCCGGCCAAAGGGTGAAGACCGGTGTCGGCGGCAGGGGGTGCGTTCTGATTTTGGGCCTGGTAAAACGGTGGCGCTTGGTTTAAAATCGGAAGCCGCCGGCCTTTTGATGGTGAAAAGGCCGATATTTGGGGGGAGAGAGAAATGTCCGTACTGTTTTATCTCCGGTTGATTGTCTGGATGCTGTTGCCGGTGGTCCTGCCGTCGGTCGTCACCGCCGCTCCGGCTCCGGCCCCGGCCCCGGCCTCGGCCCCGGGGCCGTCGGACGCCACGTTTTCCACCGGCGGGGAAACGCGACTGGCGCTCAACAGTACTTTTTCCGCCCCCATCACCTCGCCGGCGGGTGACGGCTTTCTTGATCTGCTTTATGCCGAGCTTTTCGACCGTTTGGATATCGATTTTGAAATTCAACTGCTGCCCGGTGAGCGGGCCCTGCGCAACGCCGACGCCGGGATCGACGACGGCGATGTCTGCCGGATAGCCGGCCTGGATGAGCAGTATACCAACCTTCGGCGGACCAGGGAGGCGGTTCTGGAATACCGGATGACCGTGTTCAGCCGCCGGCACGATTTCCCGGTGACCGGCCCGGAGAGTCTGCTGCCCTACGAGTTGGGCTTTCTGGGTGGCTGGAAGATCCTGGAGGAGGTCACCGCCGGCCATCCCCGGCGGGTGATGCTGGACAACACCGACCAACTTTTTTTGATGCTGGCCCATGATCGCCTGGACCTGGTTCTGGTTGACCGGATCATGGGTCTGCAGGCCATTGAGCGGCTGGATGCAACCGGGATAAAGGTTCTGGAGCCGCCGTTTTTGCAGGGCCGTTGGTATCTTTATCTGCATAAAAGGCACCGCGAGCTGCTGCCGGCCATTGACCGGGAACTGCGGAAAATGAAGGAGGACGGCACCTACGAGCGGTTGCGCCGACGGGCTTTTGGCGCCTTTGAAGAATTTGATCAAAAGGAGCACATACCCTGATGAATGTGACCGGGTTCTCCTGGCGGCACAGTATCGGTCGTCGGCTGATCATCTACATCCTGCTGTTCAGTTCGGTGGTGACCCTGCTGGGAACCGTGGTGCAGCTTTACTTCGATTACCGCCGGGATCTGCAAAATATCGACGCCAATATCGGCCAGATCGAGACCGGTTACCTCAAAACCCTCAGCGAAGGGGTCTGGTCCTTCAACGAGCGGATGATCAGGTTGCAGTTGCAGAGCATTCTGGATCTGCCTGATATCCGGTA
>PWOG01000294.1 GCA_003557565.1 Desulfobulbaceae bacterium | reverse complement strand
CGGGAGTGA
This sequence comes from Desulfobulbaceae bacterium, assembly GCA_003557565.1. Classification (GTDB taxonomy): domain Bacteria; phylum Desulfobacterota; class Desulfobulbia; order Desulfobulbales; family Desulfurivibrionaceae; genus Desulfurivibrio. Next base: position 10,258 of record PWOG01000294.1, on the reverse strand, counting down.
AATTTTTACGGACGGTGAAAACCAACTCCAGGGAGGGATTCAGCCCCGGCCGGCGCAGGCGGAAGAATTCCCGGATAACCCGCTTGATCCGATTGCGCCGTACGGCCGATTTGACCCCGGAGACACTGATTCCCAGACGGGCTCCGTCGGCCCGGGAAGACAGCTGATAGACCAAGGCAAAACCGTCTCCTCTTACCCGCCGGCCCCGGGCGTAAACTCTTCGGTACTCGCCGGGTTTTCTGATCAATGCCGACTTGGGCAGGGTTAAGGATGTCATGACCGACTGCGGCCGAGGCGGTTTATACCGCCAGCCGCTTGCGTCCTCTGGCCCGCCGCCGGTTGATCACGGCCCGACCGTTCTTGGTGCTCATCCGCACCCGAAAGCCGTGGGTCCGGTGCCGCTTGATGTTGCTGGGTTGATAAGTTCTCTTGCTCATGACCAAATTTCCTCTGCTGATCGTTATAAGATGTCTACTTTATCAAAAGCCGTACCACCGTGGGGGTGGCCTGGCCCAGAAAAAGTGATAAACTTGCAAATCTATCCCACTGCCACCACTTTGTCAACGCCGGAAAACAGCAGCACCGTTCAACCGCTTCCGGCCCCGTTATTCCCGTTATTCCCGTTGTTCCCGTTATCAAGACCGAATATTCTTCTTAATGTCATTAGATTACGTCTTTTATCCTCTGGCCGGTCGCCGCTTTTTAAAAACTGTATAGGATGATGCAGCAACTTGTTGACCAGGGCAGAGCCCATTTTTTCCACCGCCTTGCGTTGTTCTGGGGTAAGCTCGGGCAGGGCCGCCAGGGTGCGGTTGAGTTCGGCCTGGCGCAGCTCGTCGGCGCGGTGCCGCAGTTCGGTGATGGTCGGGGCCAGCTCCATATTCTCCAGCCACTGGAGAAACTTGATGACCTCCTCCTCGACGATGCGCTCGGCCTTTTCCGCCTCCCGACGCCTTTCCCCCTTGTTGACTTCCACCACCTGCTGGAGATCGTCGATATCATAGAGATAAATATTGTCGAGATCGTTGAGGCCCGGGTCCAGATCCCGGGGCACGGCGATGTCGATGAGGAAAATGGGCCGGTTGTAGCGCTGCCGCATCAACGGAGCCATGTCCTCCCGGCGGAGTACCAAATCCGGTGAGCCGGTGGAACTGATCAGGATATCGGCCTCGGCCAGCTTGGGCGCCAGTTCGGCCAGGGAGGCGGCCTCGCCGTCAAAACGCCGGGCCAGGGAGATGGCCCGCTCCAGGGTCCGGTTGGCCACCACCACCTTGCCGACCCCCTGGGCCAGCATATGTTCGGCGGCCAGCTCGGCCATCTCCCCGGCCCCGGCCAGGAGCACGGTCTTGCCGGTGAGGTCGCCGAGGATCTTGCGGGCCAATTGCACCGCCGCGTAGCTGATGGAAACCGCGCTGCTGGCGATACTGGTTTCGGTGCGGATCCGCTTGGCCACCGAAAAGGACTTGCCCAGCAAGCGATGAAGGATGGGGCCGGTGGCCTTGTTATCCATGGCCACCCGGTAGGCGTCCTTGAGCTGCCCCAGAATCTGGGGTTCCCCGAGGACCATGGAATCCAGACTGGAGGCGACCCGGAAAACATGATTGACCGCCTCCCGGCCGGTGCGCAGGTATGAGTAATGTTCGGTCTCGGCGCTGCTCAAGCCGGTGCCGGCAAAAAGAAAATCCCGCACCGCGTTGATGGTGGCCGCTTCCGGCTCGGCCACCAGCAGCACCTCCACCCGGTTGCAGGTGGAAAGAAAGCAGCATTCATCACAGCCGGGAATCTCCTTGATCTGCACCAGCGGGGTGAGACAGTCCCCGGAAAAGGCCATCTTTTCCCTGATCTCCACCGGCGCGGTCTGGTGATTAACCCCCAGACAGACGATTCTTTCAGCCAGCATAAGTATGAGCCCCCCCGAGGAACAGATTTACCCCCCACAGGGTGAAAAGCACCGCCGCAAAACCGACAATGGCCATGATCGCCGCCCGTCGCCGCCGCCAGCCCACGGTGAAACGCTGGTGGATCATGGCGGCGTAGATCAGCCAGGTGATCAGCGACCAGACCTCCTTGGGGTCCCACTGCCAGAAAGCCCCCCAGGCCTGGCGGGCCCATATCGACCCGGTGATGATTCCCAGGGTCAGCAAAGGAAAGCCGATGGTCAGGCAGTGCTGGTTGAGATTGTCCAGGGCCTCCAGCGAAGGGAGGCGCTCGGAGAAAAAACCCATCCGCTTGCGCTTGATCTCGCGCTCCTGGAGCAGATACATGATCCCGCCGCAAAAGGCCAGGGCCAGAAAGGCGTTGGCCATCAAGGCGATCATCCCGTGCACCGGCAGCCACCAGCTCTGCATGGCCGGCGGCAGCTCCACCAGGCGGGTGGGGGAAAGCAGGGCCACCAGCATCAGCAGGGTAATCAGGGGCAGGACAAAGGCGGCGAAATTCTTGACCCGGTAACGCCAGCGAAAGGCCAGGTAGGCCATGGTCAGGGACCAGGCGAAAAAGGAGACCGCCTCATGGCTGCTGGCAACCGGGGTATGTCCCGCGGCGATAAAGCGGACCAGCAGGTAAACGGTATGCAGCCCCACCGCCGCGCCCAACAACCCCCGGGCGGTGAGGCGCAACCGCTGGTTGAGGTTGAAAAAGCATACCACGGCGGTGATGGTGGCCCCCAGGTAAAGGGCAAAGACCGCCTGAAAAAGGATATCCATAACCGTAACCTCGATATATATGGTCAATATATGCTACCGGACCGCTTTGGCCGCCATGGCCAAAGGTGGCGACGATGATCGAATCGGCCTACAGGTGATCATACTGCCGGCGAACATCTTCCACGCAGGCCAGGAGCTCGTCACCACCCAGGGAGCGGACATGTTCCCGCAACAGATCCCAGCGCCCCTCGCGAATCCAGGCGGCCAGATCGGGTTCCACCAGGGTCTGGAAAAAGCGTTTGTTCTCCCGGTGATCGCCACCACGGTCCAGGACCAGGGGGCGCAGCCGGGACAGCAGCCGGAGCAGCACTTCATATTCGACCCCGAAGCATCCTTCCAGCTCCCGGCGCAGCTTGCCGGCCAGGGCCTGACTGGCCCCGCCGGTGGAAATGGCGATACTCAAGTCGCCGCGGCGGACCACGGCGGGCAGGATCACATTGCACCACTTGGGCACATCGGCCACGTTGAGGAGCAGATTGTCCCGCTCGGCCTCGGCGTGGATCCGAGCCTGCACCATCTGGTCGTCGGTGGCGGCGATGACCAGAAAGGCCCCGGCCAGGTCCCCGTCCCGGTATTCCCGGGCCCGCCATTCAAACTCCCCGGCCTCCCGGCGCCGGGCCAGGCTCGCTGTCAACTGAGGGCTGATCACTGTCACCGCGGCCCCGCAGGACAGCAGTCCCTCCACCTTGCGCCGGGCCACTTCCCCGCCACCGACAACGATACAAGGACGATTGGCCAGCTGCAAACAGACCGGAAAAAATCCCATTCTCACTCCAATGGTGCGATCAATCGGCGCCATGTAAGCGATCACGGGGGGCACCGCCGAAAGCGGCGATCGAGCCGGCTTACGTACCGATGTACGCAGCGCCGTCTCGCTTGACGCAACCTGCGGCACCCCGTGACCGCTTACACCGTGGACCCCGTGATCACTTGCAATTTTGAAGGCCTCGCGAAAACCTGACAGTTCTGGCCGGACCTGTTGGATAATTCAAGGATATCGGGTAGCATGGGCTTTCAAGTCGCACCCCCAAAGCGACGGAGCCCCCCCACATTTACGGGACGGAGGCTTTGCCGGGGTCTAAAGCAAACCATTTTTACAACTGCAAACAAGACATCTCAAGGAGATACAAAATGGCCACCCAGCCTGCCACTCTCCCCCTCGAGAAGATCTGCTTCGGCCTTGACCGGCAGACCGACGAGGCCTCGCTGACCGCCGTGGTCCAGCGCTTTGCCCGGCCCGAGTTGCTGGCCACCCTGATTCCCCGGCTCAACGACCAGGAAATCAGTGCCGTCCTTGATTTTTTAACCACAATGATGCAAAAGCATCTTAGCGATGAAGAATATCACCGATTATTCACAGATGACCGCTGACATTACCCATTTTTACCGGCCGGCGCAAGGTGCAACTCCCGGGTAACCAATCATTTCATTGGGGTTGTCCCGTATGCGGTCACGGGTTGCCGCAGGTTGCCGGTAATCGTTCACCAAGGCCGGCAACCTGTTGATTTAACGAGCCGCAACCCCAGCAGCCGAGCTGCAGGTTCGGACGATCAGCCAGGCGTTCGTACGCAGGGTACTAAAAGCCTGGCTGATCGCCCGAAGATGCGGTGCTGTTGAACGGTAACGGTTGCTGCAAGCGTGGCGGCCCCCAATAAGGAGAAAAACATGAGCCAACCAGTAATCCACGACCTGCGTGAATTCATCGAGGTACTTCGCCGGGAAGACGAAATCGTGACCATCGAGGAAGAGGTGGACCCCTACCTGGAAATACCCGAAATCCATCGCCGGGTCATCGCCGCCGGCGGTCCCGCCCTGTTTTTCACCAGGGTCCGGGGCAGCGATTTTCCGGTGGTCACCAACCTCTTCGGCACCGCCCGGCGGATGGAACTGGCCTTTGGCCGCCGGCCGGTACGTTTTGTCAACGAGCTGGTGGAAACCATCGAAACCATGATGCCTCCCACCCTGGGCAAGCTGTGGCAAAAACGAGGCCTGTTCCGCCAGGCCGCCGGCATCGGCCTGAAAAAGGTAAGCCGGGCGCCGATCCTGGAAAACCGCCAGAGCCCACCCCGGCTGGACGAGTTGCCCCTGCTGACCTCCTGGCACAGCGACGGCGGCCCCTTTGTCACCCTGCCCCTGGTCTACACCGAGGACCCCCTGGGACGGGGCCACAACCTGGGAATGTATCGAATTCAGCGTTTCGACAACACCACCACCGGTATCCACTGGCAGATTCACAAGGGTGGCGGATATCACTACCACGAGGCGGAAAAACGCAACGAAAGCCTGCCCCTGACCTTGTTTATCGGCGGCCCGCCGGCCCTGATGCTGGCGGCAATCGCGCCGTTGCCGGAAAATATCCCGGAGCTGCTGCTGGCCTCGCTGCTGCTGGGCAAAAAACTGCCCATGGCCGCCGATCCCCTGGGTGGGCATCCCCTGGTGGCCAACGCCGAATTCGCCGCCAAGGGCATGGTCCCGCCCCACGTGCGGCGCCCGGAAGGACCCTTCGGGGATCATTACGGCTACAACTCGCTGACCCACGACTACCCGGTCTTCCAGGTGGAAAGGCTGTATCATCGCCACAAGGCCATTTACCCGGCCACCGTGGTGGGCCGCCCCAAGCAGGAGGATTTTTTCATCGGCGATTTTCTCCAGGATCTGCTCTCGCCGCTGTTTCCTCTGGTAATGAGCGGGGTACGCCAGCTTAAAACCTTCGGCGAGGCGGGCTTCCACTGCCTGGCCGCGGCTCGGGTCACCGACCGCTATCCCCGGGAGGCCTTCGCCTCGGGCCTGCGGATTCTGGGCGAGGGCCAGCTGTCTTTGACCAAATTCCTGATAGTCACCGACGGTGATCTGGATATCGCCGATTTTCCGGCACTGTGGCGCCATGTCCTGGAGCGGGTCAACTGGCGCACCGACCTTTTCGTGTTCGCCAATGTCTCCCAGGATACCCTGGACTACACCGGGCCCTCGGTCAACACCGGTTCCAAGGCCATGCTGCTGGGGCTGGGCCGGGAAGCCAAGCGGGTGCTGCCCGAAGAGTTCCAGGGCTCCCTGCCCCGTGGCTGCGACCGGGCCCGGGCGATGCTGCCCGGCACCCTGGTGGTCCAGGGCGAGAGCTATGACCAGGACCGGGAGCTGCCCTCCCGCCTGGCCGGCGATCCGGGGGTGGCGGACTGGCCGGTGGTGATCCTGGTGGATGATACGGCCGCCGCCTGCCAAAACCTCCAGGAGTTCATCTGGACTTTTTTCACCCGCTTCGAGCCCGCCGCCGACATCTATGCCGCCGGCAACGAAACGGTCCGCCGCTTTCATGTCGGTCTGGAGCCGCCGGTGGTCTTTGACTGCCGGATGAAACCCTGGTATCCACCGGTACTGGAAGTGGACCGGGCCACCAGGGAACTGGTGGACGGCAAAATCGGCCGGATCATGCCGGGCATTTAGCCGGTGTCCGGACAACTATCCACGCCCGGCAGCAGCGGCATGATTTTTTCGTAAACGTACAACGGGGCGCCGCTTACAGAATAAACCCTGTGCCTGGTTACTTTTTAGGGGACGGTAAGCAGATGAAAGAGCGGTTGCATAAATTTCTGGCCCGGGCCGGTATCGCCTCGCGGCGCAAAGCAGAGGAATATATCGCCCAGGGCCGGGTGGCGGTGGACGGGAAAACGGTGCAAAAGATGGGCGAGACGGTGGATCCCGCCCTCCAGGAAATCACCTTTGACGGCCGGCCCGTAAAACCGCCGCAAAAAAAACTCACCGTCCTGCTCAACAAGCCCGCCGGCTACGTCACCACCATGAGCGACCCCCAGGGGCGACCCACGGTCACCTCCCTGATCGATGAGCCGGACCTGCGCCTGTTTCCGGTGGGCCGCCTGGACCTGGACACCGAAGGTGCGCTGCTGCTGACCAACGACGGTGAACTGGCCCAGAACATCCTGCATCCCAGCCGCCAGATCAACCGCACCTACCACGTCACCGTCAAAGGTCACCCCGGGCGGGAAGCCCTGGACAGCCTGCGCCGGGGCATCATGCTGGAGGGCCGGCGGACCTGGCCGGCCCGCATCAGGAAATTGCGCCGCCAGAACGACACCACCACCCTGGAGGTGATCATCCACGAAGGCCGTAAACGCCAGGTACGCAAGCTGTTCGCCGCCATCAACCATCCGGTGCTGCGGCTCAAAAGGATCGCCTACGGCGGCCTGCGCCTGGGCTCCCTCCCCGTGGGCCGTTATCGTCATCTCGGGCCCGAAGATTTGCACCTGCTCCTGCGGCAGGACTAAAAAATCTCTTTGCATTCCCGGGATTAACCCATGTAAGATATTTCATCTGGTTGGATTCAATAGTTTTTTACCCCGGCGGCGACTGGCCGCCGGCAAAAGGAGGGAAGCAGCAATGAACAAGTCGGAACTGATCGAGGCTCTGGCCCAGGCCACGGCGCTTCCCGCCCGAGAAGCCAGGGCCGCCACCGATACCATCCTGGAAACCATGACCGAAGCCCTGGCCCGGGGAGAAAACATCGAGATCCGTGGTTTTGGCAGCTTCGTGGTTAAGGAATACGATTCCTACTACGGCCGCAACCCCAAAACCGGCGAAAAAATCAAAGTCCCTCCCAAAAAACTCCCCTTTTTCAAGGTGGGCAAGGAACTAAAAGAAAAGCTAAACGACTGACCGTTCCCCACCACAAAGGACCCCGAAACCCGGGTCGAATGTACACCAATCACCGACAACCAGGTAAACGTCCAGCAGTGCTGCAGGTTGTGGTGATCGGGCCGGCGCCGCGTACATCAGTACGCAAGTCGGCCCGATCACCGCAAGATGCAGTGCTGCTGGACGTTTACACGATTCCACCCACCAGGTCGTAGGGATGCGCCGCGCGGATCTTCACCTGAACCAGCTCCCCGGCCCGACACTCACCTTCGTTGATATAGACGCAACCGTCCACATCGGGGGCCTGAAACCAGGCCCGCCCCTCCAGCAGCAGGTCGGATTCGGCGCTCACCCCTTCCACCAGCACCTCCTCCACCCGGCCCACCCGGGCCTCATTGGCGGCCAGGGAAATGTCCGCCTGCATGGTCATCAGGCGCCGGCGCCGCTGCTCCTTGGTCTCCTCGTCCAACTGCCCCGGCAGGGCGGCGGCGGCACACCCCTCCTCGTTGCAGTAGGTGAAGATGCCGACATGTTCCAGACGGCATTCAGCCATGAAGGCGGCCAGGCGATCCACATCCGCTTCGCGCTCACCGGGGAAGCCGACCATGAAGGTGGTACGGATCACTGCCCCGGGCAGGATCCGCCTTACTCGGGCCACCAGGTCGCGGACCAGTTCTTCGCCATAGGGGCGGTTCATGGCCTTTAAGACCGGATCGGCTACATGCTGGAAAGGAATATCAAAATAGGGCAGGATCCGGGGATGACCCGCCACTATTTCCAGCAATTCGTCGCTGACCCGGGTGGGGTAAAGGTAAAGCAGCCTGATCCAGGGCACTTCAACCTCCCGGTGCAGGGTCTTGAGCAGCGAGCCCAGGCGGGGACCACCGGGACCGAGATCCAGGCCGTAGGCGGTAAGATCCTGGGCGATCAGGGTCAGCTCCCGGACTCCGGCGGCGGCCAGGGCCCGGGCCTCATCCAGGATATCCTCTGGCTGGCGGCTGCGCAGGGGGCCTCGGATGGCGGGAATCATGCAGTAAGAGCAACGGTTGCCGCAGCCCTCGGTAATTTTCAAATAGGCGCGATGGGGAGCAGTGGCCAGCCGGCGGGGCAATTTGGCGTTGGCCAGGAACCGTTCGGTGCCGTCGGACGGGCGGTAACGGACAATACTGGAAGAACCGGCCGGACCGGGATGCTCACCGCCATCTTCCTGTTGTTCAGCCGTTGCCAGGTCCAGGGCCCGCAGGCGCGAACCGATGGCGGCCACCTCCTCGGTGCCGAGAAAAAGGTCCACCTCGGGCAACTCCCGAACCAGGTCGGGCCCGTAGCGCTGAACCAGGCAGCCACACACCACCACCCGGACCCCGGGATTTTTTTTCTGTTCGATCAGTCCCAGAATGGTGTCGATCCCCTCCTCCACCGCCGATTGAATAAACCCGCAGGTGTTTACCAGCAGGACATCGGCCTCGCCGGGCTCGGCCACCGGCTGCAGGCCTTCCTCCACCAGCTGTCCCAGCATGTTTTCAGAATCAACCAGGTTCTTGGGACAACCCAGACTGGTCAGGTGAACCGTTTTCATAGCCGGAGAATCCAGGTCTTTTGGCGTGGTCCGCCGGGTTGAGTCAGCAGTTTGTGGTTTTTTCATCATCTTAGGATAAAAAAATATGTTTTTTGGGCGGGTGGTAATTAAAATTATACCATTAAGCTGAATAAGTGCGACATATATGCGTAATGCCGGATCGATCCAGTATCGGCTGTGTGGTCATGGATCAACCGGAGAAGACAAAGAAGCCTGCGATACAGGGTATTGCCGGGAAACGTAGTTTTTCAACAACTCCACCAGCCGCCGGGCCCGGCGCCGGAAATCTCGGCCCCGGAACGACGGGTTCCAGACCGAATCCTCCCGAACCAGATCCGAAACCAGCAGTACCGAGGCCAGGGAAACACCCCGATAGGCGGCCACCGTAGCCAGGGCGGAAAATTCCATCTCGACGGCCAGCACCCCCTGCCGACGAAAGCTGCTCACCTTTTCCCAGGTTTCCCGGTAGGGGGCATCGGTGGTCCAGACCGAGCCGGAGTGCACAACGAAATCCTCACCTGCCAGCAAAGCGGCAAGCTCCCGGCCAAGACCGGGGTTGACCGGACCCGAACTTTCTCCCAGGGGATAATGGGCCGAGGTCCCTTCCTCGCTAACGGCGTCGACGGGCAGGACTATATCCCCCACTTCGACGGCGGGAGCCAGGGCCCCGCACCATCCCAGGGAAATCACCGTGGGCGCTCCCAGGGCGACAAGTTTTTCCAGAGCCATCACCGCCACCGGCGCCCCCACGGCGGGGCCGGCCAGCCAGGCGCCCCCCTGGGGTGCCAGATAAAGAGCCCCGGGAAAGAAAGGATAGCGCCGCCATCCGGCCTCCCGGGCCATGGCCCCAGCCATCCGGGCCTCGGCGGGATTGATCAGCAGCAGACCGGCACCGGTCAACTCCGGCTCACCATGCCTGCGGACAGGCTCAATCACCACCCCGGAGTGTGGCCGTGAGATCTCAGCTGCGGGAGCCATTGCTCTCTTCCACCCTGGTCATTGTCGCCAAAAGTTGCGACCGCCTCTGAACTCGTGTTGCCTTTTGCATCTTTAGGGATTGCGACGAGAAAAGAAATTAGCATAACACGCTCAGAACCTTACCGCCCCACAAAAAAAACGGTAAGACCCCCGTTCAAGCACGAGGATCTTACCGTTATAAAGACTTTACAACCTACCCCCGCTCACCGTTAGCCGATTAAGAGGAGGAATCTTTGCCCCAAGGGGACAGCGCCGATCATCACCGGCGCGCCTTACAGTAACCTATCACAAGGCTTGTCCCGTAAGGGATCACGGGGTGCCGCAGGTTGTGGCGATCGGGACGGCGATGCGT
>PWOG01000205.1 GCA_003557565.1 Desulfobulbaceae bacterium | reverse complement strand
TGGTAATTTTCTCCAGCCCCCATGCTCACCTTCACACCATATCGAAGCAGCGAATAGACTTCTTTGTTGATGTCATACAACGATTGCACCTGGTTGCCAGCCGCCCTGGTTAGAGCAGCAACAGCCTTTTTAATCTCAGGCTCACCGTACCCCTGTCGTATCAGGTACTGTTTAAGGTAATGCTTTTCTATATTGCTGTTATCCGATCGGTCATGCCAGTCTCCCAAGTATTCATAGCTCAAAGTGTCCTGGAAAAGACCCACAATGCGGTTTTGTGTCCTGCGTTCGATCTCCCCGATTCGGCTCATCTTACACCTTCTTTAACTTAAAGCTGACCTCATAGCGAAATAATTCAATATCATTGACCACTGAGAGCGCACGCTGCAAGCGGATATCATCCTCCATGGTAATGATCGCACCTTTGACAATTTGATCAGGCTCGCTTAGCTCTGCGTTTACAAAGACCACACGGTAGTAACTTTTCATCATCACCTCACACCAGACGGGTCTGTCCTGTCAATAGCTCTTGCATCATCCCATTTTTTATTAATTTATATTTTTCTAATCCTCTTTCTAAAGTAGTAATTTCTCTATCCATATCAAGTAAAACAGAAGATATCGCATTTTGTTCTTCAATTTCAGGCATGGTTACTTCCATATTTTGGTATTCCGATATGTAATACCGTTTATGGTTCCCGATCGGGAATTTAATTAACTGCATCTTCTCAAAAACGAAGTGTAAGTTAAAGTTTTCGGTTTTACATGTCAACATTTTTACAGCTGAAGAATCGACTTTAAACGGAAAATCAACATATCTACTCGCAGTAGTAAAGTCATCAAAAAGGATAACAGGAAGATTACGATAAACCCCAGATTTTTCGTTGGTATATCCAAGTACGAACGTTTTTCCTGGCGTTAACACTGGCATTGAACCTGTTGACATTGGTTTTTCGATTCTTATGACGTATTCACCAGGTTGTTCATAATCCAATATTTTTGATAGGTATATTTTCATCCACTCCCCACTAAATCCAGGTAGCCGACGTTTACCTGTCAGCAGCTCCTGCATCACGCCCTGTTTGATCAGGCGCTTCTTTTCGATCAGCACTTCCTGGGCTTCAATTAGCGCATCCACATCCGAGAGGACTTCAGCAATGGCGTCTTGTTCAGAAAGAGGGGGTAAAGGAATATTGATACTCTCTAAATGCTTTATGTAAATATGGACTACGGAATGACCCTGTCCCAACTTTTCTTTTTGCTTATTGATAGGTGGAGAGTTTAGCAAATATGCAAGGAAAACACTATTGCCCTTGCTTGGAGTAAAAATTATTAAATCACCACCTGCAAATGCAGAAGTGTTACCAATATATGCAAAACATTTCCCGATTTCTTCTGCTGTCTCTCCAGAACCAGCAAACAAAATATCTCCATAATTAATTTGCTTGGCATAATTAATATCTTCTTTAGGAATGCGAGAAGATAATTCTCTTGCTAAAAAATGATACTTGGTATATATTTCACCGTATAAAACACAAGGGAAACCTTTTGAACTTAACATCTTTTTTGATACACTTCCACCCTTAGTAAAATTTCCAATTTCACCAAGTTTAACGATTTCCCATTCAGGAGGAAAAGAAATATTATTCAAATGTTCTTTTTCAGTGATCACTCAATCCCATCCTTGCCAAACCTATGTTCACTTTGCTTTGTAAATCATCAAGATTCTTTTTAAGTTCCAGAATTGGCAGGTTGTAACGATCACTCAGTTGATTAATATATGTTACATGATTATTCATCTTTTCATCGACAACTCTATAAATATTCTCATGAATGCGATTTGACCATTTCTGAATCACTATAAGGCTTTTTATTTGATTTCCAGAAAGACTTGATCGTTTATCAATAACTAGAAATTTTAAATCCTCTTGTTTTGCTCTCAATGATTTATTTATTTTTGCTATATTTAAATCAACATCCTGATACGTTGATAAAACAATGAAATCCTCTTTATACTCAGGATCATTTTTGATTTCAACTAATCTTTTACGTAAGGCAGTTTTAGTTATATTTCCAGCATCAGATTTTGCTTCGTCAAATGGATCATCTTCGCCAGCGCACTCAGTAACTATTTCTTCTAATTGAGTGGTTAATTCATCAAACTCTTGTCGCAATTCATCAATTTCAGATAATTCTTTTGGAAAATAAAATTCGGTAATAATTTGATCTGGAACCAATTCTGAATTGCTTACCCAGCCTTCCTGAACAATCATGTAGACATCATCCTGCATGGTCTCTGTCCAGTAATCCATCAATTGCTGGTAAACATCATATTTATCGATTAGGGGCAGATTCTCAAATGATTGCAGAAGCCTCTCAGAAATCGTATCAATGAATACTTTGGGGATGTTATCATCCTCCAGCGTTTCTATCAAAGGCTGCGCATCCGCCCACCATTGGGTGATGCGGCGGTCAACTTCTTTGAAAAATACCTGGTATTCCCAATTCTTTTCGATCACCTCGCGAATGTCCAAAGGTGCAACCTTAAGCTGACTGTATCCATAGCGATCTGCAGG
>PWOG01000221.1 GCA_003557565.1 Desulfobulbaceae bacterium | reverse complement strand
GATCGGGCCGGCTCACGTACTGAGGTACGCTTCGCCGGCTCGCTCACCACAACCTGCGGCACCCTGTGACCGCTTACCATTTTGCCCCCGTGATCACTTAGCCTCCCGATATTTCAACGGTTGGGCCAACCGTTGGGGGTGTGGTTCGGGGTCTAACTTGTGGGGCCGGCTGTTGCTTGGTCTGCTGGCGATTCTGCTGCTCCTGCCCGCTTCCGGCGCCCGGGCCGATGCCGGGCCCGAGGAGCAGTTTCAACGGCTGCACGGCTATTACCAGCGACTGGTGGAAACCGGCGAAGGACGGGAGCGTGGGAACTGGATGCGGGCCGCCCGGGCCCTGGAGGAGCTTCACCAACGTCACCCCCGCCATCAGGTGGGCCCCAAGAGCCTTTACCTGCTGGGCAACCTCTATCACCAGCTCTACCGGCGTGGCGGCACCTCCAGTGATCTGGCAGAAGCGGTGGCGGCCATGGAGAAGATGCAGGCCACCTATCCCCGCCACCCCATGGCCGATCATGCTCTTTTTTATGCCGCTAATATTTTTATCCACGATTTGGAGGACCGGCAGCAGGCCCGCCGCACCCTGGCCCGGATTATTGAGCTTTATCCCGATGGCGGCATGGCGCCCGGAGCCAGAAAATGGCTGGCACAACTGCGGGAATCCACCGGCGACAGTTCCCCTTCCGGGCTGGAAGCCGACGGAATGGAAGACGCCGGCTCGCAGTCGGAGGACCGGGATGAGCTGGCTACAATATTGCCGGTTCGTCACTGGTCCAGCGACAGCTACACCCGCGTGGTCATTGAGACCGGTAAACCGGTAACCTACCGCAGTCGGCTGCGGGATGACGATGATAACACCCAGCGACTTTATCTGGATCTGGACGGTGCCCGCCTCAGCCCCCAAATCGATAGCGAAATCCGCCAGGTGAAAGATGGGCTGCTCAGCCGGGTCCGCCATATTCAACCCGACGCCGGCAAGGTCCGAGTGATCCTGGATACCCAGACCAGGATCGATGATTACGAGATTTTCGATCTGGACAACCCATACCGGGTGGTCATCGATCTCAAGGGACAACCGGCCCCGTCCCGGGCCGACCTGTCGGCGCCGGCACCGATCATGACCCGATCCACCACCGGCCCCGGACTTTCTTTGGCGCAACAGCTGGGTATGGGGGTCCGGCGCATTGTCATCGATCCCGGCCACGGCGGCCGGGACCCTGGGGCCATCAGCCCCTCGGGGATCAAGGAAAAGGACGTCACCTTAATGGTTTCCCGGCTGCTGGCCGAAGAGCTGCGTCGTCGGCTGGGCTGCGAGGTGATTTTGACCCGCGACCGCGATGTCTATATGGCCCTGGAGGAACGTACCGCCATCGCCAACAGCAAGGACGCCGATCTCTTTATCTCGGTGCACGCCAACTCCGCCGCCAACCGCCAGGCCCGCGGGGTGGAGACCTACATCCTGGACATGGTGGCCAGCGATGACCGAGCCATGCGGGTGGCGGCCCGGGAAAACGCCTCCTCGGCCCGGAGCTTCGGGGATCTGCAGGGGATTGTCCAGAAATTGCTCAGCAATTCCCGGCAGCAGGAATCCCAGCGGCTGGCGGAGTTTGTCCATAAAAGCACCATTTCCGGCCTGCGACGGGTGTATGGTGGCGAGGTGAGCGATCGTGGTGTGCGCCGCGCCCCGTTTGTAGTGCTGATCGGGGCAAGAATGCCGGCGGTACTGGTGGAAGTGGGATTTTTGAGCCACCCCGACGAGGAAGGACGGCTCAGCGACGAGGAGTACCAGGCGCAACTGAGCCGGGAGATCGCCTCCGGGGTCTGGGAATATGCCCGAAACCTGGGTTTCAACCGTTAGCTAACTAGGGACCAGGGGTGGGCCCGCCTCTGACCGGCGACCAGCAGATTCATGGGCGCCGGCCAGGAGCGGGCCAGACAGCGAAGGGGCTGGCCCAATCGCCGCTTGCCCCTTGGTCTTACCGTTTTAACGGTCGGCCTTGAGGTCTTTGCCCTGGATGAGGCGATGGATGGATTCGGCGGCTTCCTTGGCCTGGAATACCGCCTTGGCCACGGTCTGCGGACCCAAAACCGCGTCGCCGGCGGCAAAAATCCAGGGCTCGGAGGTCTGCAGGGTGGTTTCGTCCACCTCAAAGGTACCCCAGCGACTCAGGGCCAGTTCCACCCCACTGCCGGCGGTGACGTCGACATCCTGGCTGATGGCCGGAATCACGGCATCGGCCTCGATCATGAAGTTGCTGCCCTCCACCGGCTCCGGGCGACAGCACCCCGAGGCGTCACATTCACCCAGCTGCATACGGATGCACTCGATGCGCTTGAGACGGCCGTTTTCACCATGGACCTGGACCGGGGCGGCCAGGGTTTCAATCCGGACACCTTCTTCCTCCAGATGATGAATCTCTGCCTTGGAGGCCGGCATCTCGTCGCGGCCCCGCCGATAAAGGATGAACACGTTTTGCGAGCCGTAGCGAAGCGCGGTGCGGGCGCAGTCAATGGCGACATTGCCGCCGCCCACCACCACCACGTTGGGGCCCAGATCGACGTTCTCGCCGAGGTTGACCCGGCGCAGGTAGTCCACCCCGTGGACCACCCCTTCCAGATCCTCGCCCTCAGCCCCCAGCTTGCGGCTGACATGGGCGCCGGGACCAAGAAATACCGCCTCGTAGCCTTCGTCCTTGAGATCGGTCAGGGTCTTGTCCTTGCCGATGGTCACTCCCGAGATCACCTGCACTCCGCAGTTGCGCAGGGCCTCGAACTCGGCGGCGATGATGGAACGAGGCAGCCGATAAGGCGGGATCCCCACGGTGAGCATGCCGCCGGTTACGGGCAGGCTTTCAAAGATGGTACAGGCGTAGCCCTCCTTGGCCAGGTAATAGGCCACCGACATCCCCGCCGGGCCGGAACCGACAATGGCGACCTTGTGCTTGTTGGGAAGAGCACAGCTCTGAAGTATGTTTTTGCCGTGACTCACCATCCAGTCCACGATGTAGCGCTCCAGCATGCCGATGGCCACGGAATCTCCCTTTTTGCCCCGAATGCAGTAGCCCTCGCACTGAAACTCGTGGGGACAGACCCGGGAGCAGACCGCAGGCAGGGTGTTGGTCTGCCGATCCAACCAGTAGGCCTCTTCGATTTTGCCTTCCCGGATCAGACGGATAAAGCCTGGGATATCGTTGTGGATGGGACAACCCTCGCGGCACTTGGGCTTTTTGCACTGCAGGCAGCGCTCGGCTTCCCGCCGGGCGGTGTCGTCATCAAACCCGAAAACCACTTCATCAAAGTTGCTTATCCGCTCGGCCGCCGGCAGTTCCCGGGGCTGCTGGCGAGGAATCGCCATCCGCTCCTTAATATCCATATTACTGACTCCCTCCACTAACTGTTTGATAATAAAGTAGTTAATCGGTGACTCCGGGGCCGACCCGGAGATTGATCCACCGTAAACCATCACGTAGCACCAAATCCTGCCACGATGGGGCCGACTCACATACCGACGCAGGTATCACCGCCAAAGCTAATCGCAACCTGCGGCAACCCGTGACCGCTTACGGGACAACCCCTGTGATGGGTTGCGCCCCACCGAAATGATTTATACGTAACCATGAAAAATACCCGATAAACGAATTTTACGCGACCCGCTTTTCCAGCCTGGGTGGCTGCTCGCGTCAGCAGCCGTATCAGCCGCGGGTCTGCGGCAAAAACCAACCCGGTAATGTGCCCGGCGGCGGCACGTCGGACTGCCCCGCTTTCATATTCGCTGCCAATAATGGAGGTGAACTGCGGAACTCAAGAAAGGCAGGAAAAAGCTTGTCGACAGTCCTTGAAGCAACTGAGGGTGAGATAATTTACCACGTCCGTCATCCTGTGGGCCATAGTATGTGCCGGAAACCGCCTGCAGGATATCATGCCCGAGGCTGTACGCAGGTTGGCGATCAACGGCCAAAAAAAAGCCGCCCCGGTCAAAACACCAGCGGACGGCTTTGCTTACTGCTGATCAACTGTCTCAGGCCTGCTGCCCGGCAGCCTTTAGCCTTGCCAGGGCACGTTGCAGGGCGGCCTCGGCCCGGGCCCGGTCGATTTTCTCCTGCTGGGCCGTAGCCTCGGCCAGGCGCTTTTCCGCCCGCTCCTTGGCCCGCAAAGCCCGGTCAATATCGATATCGGTGCCGCGTTCGGCGCTTTCGACCAGAAAAGTCACTTTGTTGTTGGACACCTCGCAAAAGCCGCCGCTAATCATCATCACATCATCGCGACCGTCTTTTTTGTATACCAGACTGCCGACCTTGATGGTACTCAAGAGCGGGGCATGGTTGGCCAGAATCCCAAAAACGCCGGCGTAACCCGGGGCGGTGACCATGTCAACCTGCTCACTGATCACCGCGCCCTTGGGGGTCACAACTTCCAGTTGGATTTGTGTTGCCATTTACTCTTCCTCGCCTTCTGTGCTCGTTATCCGCAAGCGGCCCTTTGACTTGCCCCGGCGTTTACCCCGCCTGATCTCAAGCTGGGCTCAGGCCTCGGATTTCTCCTTGTTCGCCTTCTCCACGGCCTCTTCGATGCCGCCGACCATGTAAAAGGCGCTCTCGGGCAGGTCGTCATGCTTGCCGTCCAGGATTTCCTTGAAGCCCCGGATGGTATCTTCCACCTTGACGTACTTGCCGGGCATGCCGGTAAAGGTCTCCGCAACGGTGAAGGGCTGGGAAAGGAAACGCTGGATCTTCCGGGCCCGGGCCACGGTAAGCTGATCCTCCTCGGAAAGTTCGTCCATCCCGAGAATGGCGATGATGTCCTGCAGGTCCTTGTATTTCTGAAGGGTAACCTGGGCGCCGCGGGCGACCTCGTAGTGCTCCTGGCCCACCACGTTAGGATCGAGAATACGGGAAGTGGAATCCAGAGGATCCACCGCCGGGTAAATGCCCAACTCGGCGATCTGGCGGGAGAGGACAACGGTACCGTCAAGATGGGCAAAGGTGGTGGCCGGCGCCGGGTCGGTAAGGTCGTCGGCGGGGACGTACACGCACTGGACCGCGGTGATGGATCCTTTGTTGGTGGAGGTGATCCGTTCCTGAAGTCCGCCAAGATCGGTGGCCAGGGTGGGCTGATAACCAACGGCCGAGGGAATACGACCCAGCAACGCGGAAACTTCCTGGCCGGCCTGGGTGAAACGAAAGATGTTATCCACAAAGAGGAGAACGTCCTGGCCTTCCTCATCGCGGAAGTATTCCGCTGCGGACAGACCGGTCAGGGCCACCCGGCTCCGGGCTCCCGGAGGCTCGGTCATCTGGCCGTAAACCAGGGCCGCCTTGGGCAGAACGCCGGATTCCTTCATCTCATGGTAAAGGTCGTTGCCCTCCCGGGTCCGCTCACCTACGCCGCAGAACACCGAAATACCACCGTGGTGCATGGCGATGTTGTTGACCATCTCCATCATGATAACGGTTTTGCCGCAACCGGCGCCGCCGAACAGGCCCATTTTGCCGCCCCGGGGAAAAGGAACCAGCAGGTCGATGACCTTGATCCCGGTTTCGAGCACGTGAACCTCGGTATCCTGCTCGGTGAAGGAGGGAGCCGGTTTGTGAATGGGCCGCATCTTGTCGGAATCGATGGCACCCATGCCGTCAACGGGTCGGCCGACCACGTTCATGATCCGCCCCAGGGCCTTGGGACCGCAAGGAACCTCGATGGGCTTTTTGGTGTCCTTGGCCGCCTGGCCGCGGACCAGGCCGTCGGTTCCATCCATGGCGATACAGCGCACCACGTTGTTGCCCAGATGCTGGGCCACCTCGATGACCAGGTTGTCTTCCTCGTCGCTGATCCCTTTATTGCTGACCAGCAGGGCGTTCATGATTTCCGGAAGCTTATCCGGTTCAAACTCGACGTCAACCACCGGTCCGATGACCTGAATTATCTTCCCCGTATTAAACTCGCTCATCTGACAAGCCTCCTAAGAATTATTTTCATTCGATATGAGTCGTATTCTGTCCATTGGTTCGCATGCCGCCACATTACTGGCTGCTGACCTCTACTTCAGGGCTTCGGCACCGCCGACAATATCCATCAGTTCGCCGGTGATTCCGGCCTGCCGGGTTTTGTTGTAAACCAGGGTGAGGTTTTCGATCATGTCGTTGCAGGCCCTGGTGGCATTGTCCATGGCGGTCATGCGGGCGGCATGCTCACTGGCGCTGACCTCGAGCATGGCGTGGTAAACCATGACATTAAGATACATGGGCAACAGTACCTCCATGATCTCTTCCTGGCTCGGTTCATAAATATAAACCGCCTGGCTGCCGCCGCCGGCTTCACCGGCACTGCTTTCCACGGGCTTGACCGGCAGCAGATCGAACTCCTCTGGCCGCTGCACGGCCACGCTGTGGAAGCGGCCGTAAATAACCCGCACTTCGTCGGCATCGCCGCTCAGGAAATTGGCGGCGGCGTCCTGGGCGATGGTCCTGGCATTGAACATCTGGAAGGTTCCCATGATGTCGGGATAACTCTGGCGAATCTTGCCGGAGCGGCGAAAATGGTTGCGGGCCTTTTTGCCCACACAGACCAAGCTGACCTTTTTGCCCTCGCCTTCCAGGCGATTAACCGCCTTTTCGGCGGCGCGCAGGATGTGGGTGTTGAAGCTGCCGCACAAACCACGATCCGAGGTGATCACCATCAGTTCCACGGTCCGTACGTCGCGCACTTCCATCAAGGGAAAGTTGGCCCCGCCGGTGCCGGCGGAGAGGTTGCGCATGGCGGCGTTGAACTGCTCGGCATAAGGACGGAAGTCCTCCATCCGGGCCTGGGCGCCGCGCAGTTTGGCCGCCGCCACCATATTCATGGCCCGGGTAATCTGAGAGGTCTTCTTAACCCCTCCGATTTTGGTTTTTACTTCTTTCAGGCTAGGCATAAAGCCCCTCCTTGAACCGGCTCTTAATCGTAACCAGGCGGATTGCGGCCGGCATCACCTGCCGTGCTGCTGCGCCGCCGGCCTGCCTTATTTAACCCCCAGGGACGCTTTGAATGACTCGCCAAAGGTGTCCAGGGTCTTGCGCAGCTTGGCCTCGATGTCGCTGTCGAGTTCCTGTTTGCTCTTGAGGTCGTCGAAAATGCTGGGTTCGTTCTTTTCAATGTAGTCAAAGAGCTGGGACTCGTAACCAGCAATGGAATCCAGGGGCAACTGATCGAGATATCCCTTGGTGCCGGCAAAGATGATGACCACCTGCTTTTCCATGGGCAGCGGCTGATACTGGGGCTGCTTGAGGATTTCCACCAAGCGCTCACCCCGGGTGAGTTGTGCCTGGGTGGCGGCGTCAAGATCGGAGCCGAAACCGGCAAAGGCGGCCAGTTCGCGATACTGGGCCAGATCCAGGCGCAGGGTACCGGCCACCTGCTTCATGGCCTTGGCCTGGGCCGCGCCTCCCACCCGTGATACCGACAGACCGACGTTGATGGCCGGCCGCACCCCGGCAAAGAAGAGACTGGGCTCCAGATAAACCTGACCGTCGGTAATGGAAATCACGTTGGTGGGAATATAGGCGGAAACATCGCCGGCCTGGGTTTCGATGATGGGCAGGGCGGTGAGCGATCCGGCGCCGAGTTCGTCGGAGAGCTTGGCGGAGCGTTCCAGCAACCGGGAATGGTTGAAGAAAATATCGCCGGGGAAGGCTTCCCGTCCCGGTGGCCGCCGCAGCAGCAGAGAGAGTTCGCGGTAGGCGACGGCCTGTTTGGAAAGGTCATCGTAGATGATCAGGCAGTGCTTGCCGTTGTCCCGGAAGTACTCGCCCATGGTGGTACCGGCAAAGGCGGAAACGTACTGCATGGGAGCCGGGTCGGAGGCGCAGGCGGCAACCACGGTGGTGTATTCCATGGCCCCGTGCTGGCGCAGTGCTTCAACCACCAGGGCTACGGTGGATTTCTTCTGACCGATGGCTACATACACGCAGTGCATGTCGGTATCTTTCTGGGCCAGGATGGCATCGACGCAGACTGCGGTTTTGCCGATCTGACGATCGCCGATGACCAGCTCACGCTGGCCGCGACCCACGGGAGTCATGGCGTCAATGGACTTGGCCCCGGTATAGCAGGGCTCGTGAACCGACTTACGGGCAATAACGCCGGGAGCCAAAACCTCGATCTTGCGGGTCTGCTTGGAGGTGATGGGGCCCTGGCCGTCAATGGGGTTGCCCACACCGTCCACCACCCGGCCCAGCATATCCTCGCCCACGGGTACTTCCGCGATCCGGCCGGTACGCTTGACGATGTCGCCTTCCTTGATTTCGCGGACATCGCCGAGGATGGCGCAACCGACGTTATCCTGCTCCAGGTTCAGGGCAATGCCCATGATATTGCCGGGAAACTCCAGCAGCTCCATGGCCATGCAGTTTTCCACCCCGTGAACCCGGGCGATACCGTCACCGACCGAGAGCACGGTCCCGGTTTCATTGAGGTCGACCTTGGCTTCATACTCCTGGATCTGACCCTTGATAATCTGGCTGATTTCTTCGGCTTTGATCTGCATCTTTTATTCTCTCCCCTTGATCGATTCCTTTAAACCCGCAAGTTGTGACCTGATGCTGCCATCAAGTACCAGGTCGCCTACTTTGGCCACCATCCCGCCGATGATGCCCGGGTCGATCCTGTTGGTCAGTTCGACCTGCTTGCCGGTGAGTTTTTCCATCGTGGCTTTGATCTTGTCATTGACCTCGGGGGACAACTCGGTGGCGGATGCCACCGTGCCCCGGAGGAGATTGTTATCCTCGTCCAGCATTTCCTGATAGACTTCGGCTATTTCCGGCAGAATCTCGGCCCGTTTCTTCTCCATCAGCAGCTTGCAGAAATTGACCATCACCGGTGGCGCCGCCAGTGCCTTAACCAGGCTCTCCATGACCTTGAGGCGGACATCCTCGGGGTACATCGGGTTGGTCAGGGCATCGGCAACCTGGCTCATGCCGGTGTAAAGCTCGGCCAGTTCGTTCAAAACCCTGGCGTAATCGGCATAAGCCCCGTCTTCCTTGCCCACGGCGAACAGGGCCTTGGCGTAGCGCTTGGCCAGTACGGTATTTTTCACTGGACACCTCCCACCTTATCGAGGCAGCCGGCGATCATCCGGTCCTCGTCGGCCGGCTGCAGATTTTTTTGAACCAGCTCCTCGGCTGCCCTGGCGGCTTCTTCGGCAATCTCCGCACGAAGCTGGGATTTGGCCATGGAAAGCTCATGCTGAACGGCCATTTCGGCCTGGCGCTTCATATTTTCCGCCGAGCGCTCGGCATCGGCCAAAATCCGCTCCCGCTCAAGTTCTCCCTGCCGCACCGCCTCGGCCACAATCTCCCTGGCGGAATCTTCCAGCGAGGCCATCTTACTCTCGCTTTCCCGGTAAGCCCGCTCAACCTCGGCCCGCTTGGCCTCAAGCTCCTCGAGTTCGGCCCGGATCGTCTCGCGACGATTGGTGAAAAAATTAACCGTGGGCTTTTTGAGAAAATAAACCAGGATGACCATCAGGACGGCAAAGTTGAGAATCCGGTAAAACAGATCCCACAATTTATCCGTGGTGATCTCGCCCGCCTGGGCCGAAGCGGCGGTGACCAGAACCAGGATCGCGACCAGCAGACCGGCGCCGTATTTTGCTTTCAGGTGTCGCATTTTAAAGTGCCCTCCCCAGAACCTTGGCCGCCATTGCCTGGGCAAAGGCGTTGACCTGCCCCTGCAGCTCGGTGCGGGCGGCGGCGAACTGACTTTCTATTTGTTTGAGCTGGTCGGCCTTGGCGTTTTCCACCTCGGTTCGCAGGGCCGCCAGTTTTTCGCTGCTTTCGGCCTGGGTGGCGCTGCGCACGGCCTCGTACTCGGCCTTGGCCTGAGCGCGGGCCTCCTGGAGCTTGCGCTCAAACTCCTCCAGGCGCTGCCGTCGGTTTTTCTCGAATTTTTCCACGTCGGCATTAAGGGCTGCGACCTTTTCCCGCCGTTGCTCGAGAATCTCACGAATGGGGCGATAAAGAACGATGTTGAGGATGACGGCCAACAACAAAATCAAGATGATCTGCAGCGGCATGGTCATGTCAATGGTGATCATATGGCTGGCTCCTCCTCCTTCTTAAAACTGGCAATAAGGCACGGCCTTCAGAACATTCAACTGCACCGCACCGGTTCAGTCAGGAAAAATGAATGGTCATTCACAAACAAATTGGCGTTCTAATCCATTAAAAATACCCTGTCAATATTATTTTTACCGGCTTTTATAAGCGTAAGTGATCACGGGGGCGAAACGGTAAGCGGTCACAGGGTGCCGCAGGTTGTGGTGATCGGGGCGGCGAAGCGTACATCAGTACGTGAGCCGGCCTGATCGCCGCAAGATGCG
>PWOG01000307.1 GCA_003557565.1 Desulfobulbaceae bacterium | reverse complement strand
CCGCGTACACAGGGTACTCAAGCCTGGCTGCTTGCCCGAAGGTGCGGTGCGGCTGCTTGGGTTACTATTCCTTGAGGAACTCGATGTTGGTATCCACCGGCAGCATCAGGGGATCGGCTTCGATGATGATCTCCGCCTGGTAATCCTTTTCCAGTTCCAGCAGCTCTTCCCTTTTCTTGTTGAAAATATACTGGGCGACTTCCAGGGGCAGGCGGCAGACCACCTTGTTGGCCTTGTGCTGGTGCAGACCGGTCTGGATCCGGCGCAGGTGGCTCAGCACCAGGTTTTCCACCGAGCGGATCAGGCCCCGGCCCTCGCAGTGGGGGCAGGTCTTGTAGCTGGAGGTCTGGATGGGGGCCGCCATTTTCTGGCGGGAGATCTGCATCAGGCCGAATTTGGAGATCCGGGAGAAATCCACCTTGGCCTTGTCCTTTTTCATGCACTCCCGCACCTTCTTTTCCACCTCCCGGGTGTGGGCGGCACTGCGCATGTCGATGAAATCAACCACGATCAGCCCGCCCAGGTCCCGCATCCGGAGCTGGCGGGCCAGTTCCTCGGCGGCCTCCATGTTGGCGATGAAGATGCTCTCTTCAAAATCCCGGTCCTTGGAGGCGGTGCGGCCGGAGTTGACGTCGACGGCCACCAGGGCCTCGGTGGGGTTGATGACGATGGAGCCCCCCGAAGGCAGGGGAACGGTGGGCTGAAACATCTGCTCGATCTGTTTTTCCACATGATACTGGTGGAAGATCGGCTGGCTGCCCTGGTGGAGCTTGACCGCAGTCTTCTTGCGCTGGGCCGCCGGCAACAGCTGCAGGAAGTTGCGGACCTGCTCGGCGGCCTCCTCGTTATCCACCAGCACCTCCTTGATGTCGGTGGTGTAATGGTCGCGGAGAAAACGGGCGATGATGTCCTGTTCCTTGTAGAGCAGGGCCGGAGCCGGCATGGACTGGCCGTTTTTCTTGATCTCGTTCCACAGGTTGAGCAAAAAGCGCAGATCCTGGGTCAGGGCGGTCTTGGTGATTTCCTGGCTGGCGGTGCGGATGATGTAGCCGATCCCCTCGGGGATGTTGAGCCCTTCCACCATTTCGCGGAGCTTGCGGCGTTCCGCCTCGTCGTCGATTTTGCGCGAGATGCCGGCCGAATCGCTGCCCGGCATCAGTACCAGGCAGCGACCCGGCAGGGACAGGTAGGTGGTCAGGCTGGGCCCCTTGTTGCCGGTGGCGTCCTTGACCACCTCCACCAGCACCTCCCGGCCCTTCTTGATCATGTCCTGGATTTTCAGACTTTTCCAGCTGGTGTCTGGATCCACCTCCTGCTCGTAGTATTCGGGGTGAATTTCGCTGAAGGAGAGAAAGCCGTTTTTGGGCAGCCCGATATCCACGAAGGCCGCCTGGAGATTGGCTTCCACCGAGGTGATCCGGCCCTTGTAGATATTGCCCTTGCTCTGGGCGCCGCCGGCGGATTCGATGTAGAACCCTTCCACCTTGCCGTTTTCCACCAGGGCCAGGCGGCATTCTTCGGGCTCGTCGGTGTTGATCAGCAGCTTGTAATTGGCCCCGGCGGCGGTGGCTTTGGGGGTGGACTTGGTGGCGGCCCGGGGTGAGGTCCTGGCGGGACTTTTGGCCCGGCCTTTGGCCGGCGCGGCGCTTTCCGCCTTTTCCGTAGCCGGTTGCGTGTCCTGGGCCGCAACGGTGGTTTTGCCGGCGGCGGCCTTGGCGCCGCTCTTGGCTCCTGTTTTGGCCCCTGTTTTGGCCCCTGTTTTGGTTCCTGCTTTGGCGCCGCTTTTGTCGCCGGTCTTGGTGGCTGGCTTGGTGCCGGTCTTGGTAGCGGTTTTGGCCGCAGTGGTACGGCTTTTGCCGCGCCCGCCGGCGGCGGTTTTGGCCGGGCCGGCGGTGGTTTTGTCTTCCGGGGCGGCGGCATCATCGGCAGCGACCGGGGCAGCGACCGGGGCAGCGACCGGGGCGTCGACCGGACCGGTATCCGCCTCGGTGTCACCGTTTTCCGCCGCCAGGGCCTTGGCCCGGGCCGCTCTTTCCTTGGCCCGGGCCCGTTGTTCACGGCGCCGGGCCGCCGGGCTTTTGGCCGGTTTCTTGGCGGCGGGCTGTTCGTCCTTGTCGCCGCCGTCGCCGCCGCCGGCGTTGGCTCCCCCGGAGGCAGCGGTATTGGGTTGTTCTTCCGGCGCGGTGCCGGATGGCTTGTTGTCCTGGTCTTCCGGCATATTACCGTTTTCCTCCGGGTTGGTGTCTTTTTTGCGGCCCAGCCATTGGCTGACCCGTTCCAGTACGGAATTCGTTCGTTCGTCGCTCATGTTTTGTCAATCCTGTGTTTTCTCCTGCCCGCCGGGCAGGACAATAAAATATTCTCGGCCGCGATGGCCGGAGGTGCCGAGCCGTCCGGCCGCCGTCAGGCGCTCGAGGGCGGCGGTTACCCGCTCCGGGCTCAGGCCCAGGGCCGTGCTGATATCGGCGGCGGTGCAGGGTCGGCGTTGCAGCAGGTGCAGTACTTCCTCTTCTTCTTCGCGGCGGCCTCGTTTGCTGGCCAAAATGTCCGGTGACGGTGCGGGGGTGGCGGGCGAACCCGTG
>PWOG01000254.1 GCA_003557565.1 Desulfobulbaceae bacterium | reverse complement strand
GCAATTCCCACCGCCACCGCACCGGCCGCCGTCAGCCCTCCCCGTATGTTCATGCCTTCTCTGATCATAAGATACGATCCTGTTTAGAATCTTGTTCGACCGCTGTGACAGTCAATACAAAAATTGGCGGTATGACAGGCATTGCACGAGGCCAGGTCAATCTGGGCCTCGATGCCGTGGAAATAGCGAAAGGGCCTGGAATGAACCACCTGGAAATTGGTGTCCCGCCGGGTATGGCAATCGTTGCAGAATGTCGGGTTGTTATGGCAGGCCACACAGGTTTGCCGGTCATTACGGGCATCCATCCCATGATTGCTGGTCCAGTCGTGCATATGGGTGGGCGGCCGGATGTCGTCCATATCGGTATGGCAGGCCATGCACTCCTGGGTGGCCTTGAGATCCCGGGTGTCGGGATCAACGTGGCAATAGTGGCAGAGGGTCATGGTACCAAACAGCTGCTCCTCGGAGAGGGCGAAAACCATAGGGAACCGCTGCTCCTCCAGGGTAGTGAAGTAATGGCAGTCCATGCACCCGAAGTCGTGCTCTTCCAGGGTGTCGACATGCACCTCATGATCAAAAAGCTGGACCGGAGTTTTGGTGATCAGCCCGGCGCAACCGGCCATAACCAGCAAACAGAGGATGATCAGCCCGAAATTTTTCCAGGTACTATTCATTTGCCAACCTTTCACGGTGTCTTGCCGAGAGCAAAGCCGAAGCGGTAGTCCAACCGCAGCCCGGTGCGAAAATCGCTGCGATATTCGGGATTATCGCTGTGTTCCAGGTAACCGGCCACCTTCCATTTAATTCCCGGGCGGTAACCCACCTCGACGCTGACGGTTTGAGCGGAATCATCGTCCCGCAAGGGTTTGCTGATATCAACATATTCATAACCCAGCAGCAGGTTCCAGGCCTGGACCGGGTGGTAGTTGACGCTCATGGCTCCCCCGTTGGCCTCGGCCAGATGGCTGTCGAAGTGGTAGAGTCCAGCGTCGAAATCAACTCCCCACTGCTCCTGGAAATCTCCCATCACCCCGCCCTTGATGATCCTTCCCTGGCGTCGGGCCCCGTCGGGCATCTCCAGTTCGGTGAAAACCGAACTCTGGTACAGAGCCAGTTCCGGCCGCAGGTTATAGGTGATGGTGTACTTGGCCCGATCCTCGCGGCCGGTGGAAAAAAGGGAAATTATCAACTCCCGGTCGGTGGGATAGTCATCCCGGACATCGTAGCGGTCGACCTGAACCACGGCCTGAAGCCTTGGTGAGTAGATCATGAACAGCCGGGCGCTGAGCCGGTCGATCACCGACTGATCAGGGTTGTAGTCCAGGCTGCCATCGGCGGCCAGAATCATATCTTCCTCGTCCTGCCGGTGATGGGGGATGAAAAAATCCCGGCCGCCGCCCAAACCGATGATCTCCCGATAGACATCACCACCGCCGCCTTCCCGGGAATAGGACATATTGGCCCGCACCCCTTCCACTCCCCGGAGAAAGACCTTGCCGCCGGCCAGATAATCGCCGGAATCGCGGAACTGCCGCTCAAAACGCTGGTTGTGGATCTCCATGTAACGGGGTTGGCCGATATACAGGGAATAGCCCAGGGGCATATCCGGCCGCCGGGTCAAATGCAGCCCGTCCAGGGTGAGAAAGCGATGGCTTTCCTGGGAAAAACGGCCGAACCGCAAGTCCGTGCGCCCCTCAAAGGTGCGGTAGTTGCCGTAAAGGGAATAAATGCTGGTGGCGGAAACTCCCTCCTCCCATTCCCGGGCGTATTTGCCGAAACCATGCACCGAAAGGTTGGCCATGGGCAGACGATCGGCGTCAAAGGAGAGATAGTTGACCATCACCGATTCCTGGGTGCCGTCACGGAGCTCGCGATCCTCGAAACCCATGGTGTACCTGCCGGTTACCTCGGTCCCGGTCACCGTCTTGCCGGCCAGGAAGACCGGAAGCAGGAGCAGGACTGAAAATACCCCGATTTTCCCCCATGAATTTTCCATTTAGTATCCTTCCAGGTCTTCCATGCTCAGTTGCAGCAGTTTCGCCGCGTACTGGTAGTTATGAATCCCGTAACTGCCGTCCCGGCGGACAAAGAGGTAGTTGTAGGCCGCCCGGTTCACCGCTTCCAGCTTGTCCCCGGAAAGACTCTGCTCGTAGTTGTGAATGATGGGGGAATTGGGGTCCTCCCGGCCGGCCAGTTCGTTGATCCTGGCCTGCAGCTCCTCGAGGCTTGCCAAGATCTCGGTAAAACGGCCCCGGTAGTCGAACCGGTTGCCTTCTTCGGGCAGGGCCATGTTCCCACTGTGGCAACTAATGCATCCCTGAATGGTGTAGTCATCGGCATCGGCGATGTCTTCCCCTTCGTAAAGCCGCCGCTGATGGGTGATCACCCCTTCGCCATTGTGCTCGGCCACCATGTGACAGCCGACGCACTTGTCGGTCACAAACCGGTGGATGCCCGTGGGCATATCATCCTCGCCATACTCAAAGCCGCCGATTCCTTCCAGCATCTCCGCCT
The DNA here is from genome assembly GCA_003557565.1 of Desulfobulbaceae bacterium. Lineage (GTDB taxonomy): Bacteria > Desulfobacterota > Desulfobulbia > Desulfobulbales > Desulfurivibrionaceae > Desulfurivibrio. The sequence goes on along the minus strand of PWOG01000254.1, from coordinate 69 downwards.
GATTGCCGTGCAGGTCCTCGCCCACCGCCGGCAGGGTAATATAGGCGTTGTGGCAGCTGTAACAGACGG
>PWOG01000158.1 GCA_003557565.1 Desulfobulbaceae bacterium | reverse complement strand
CGGCGGGCCTGCTCGTGGAGGTGCCGCTGGTTCCGGGCCTGGCGGAGAATGGCCGCCCGTTCTTCCCGGCTGGCCCTGAGTTGTTCTTCCTGATAGCTGATCGTGGCCCGGGCGGTTTTCAGTTCCGTTTCCAAAATGGCCAGGTTATGTCGGGCCTCCTGCAGGCGCTCGATCTGTTCGCGATATTGATTGATGACGGCCTGATCGTGTTGGCGGATAATCTTGAAATAATCCTGCAGCTCCAGGAGTTCGGGCAAGCTTTCGGCGCTGAATAAAACATTAAGCATCTCCAGCTCGCCGCTTTGATAAGCGGCCGCCAGGCGTCGCTGAACGTTTTTCTTGTTTTGTTCGCGTTCGGCCTTGAGGCGTTCAAGTTCTTGTTCCTTGCGTTTTTTTTGTTGTTGTTGCTGCTCCAGACGCCGGTTCAAAGCTGCCAGTTCCTGCTGTTGCTGCTCCACTTCCCCGTCCAGCCGGTCGAGTTCGGCCTGCAATTCCCCTTCTCTCTGCTTGGCGGCGGCAAGGCGTTCTTCCTGCTCAGTGAGGTTCTGGCGCAGAATTTCCAACTGCTGTTCTCTGAGGTCGGTGGGATTGCCGGCATCAACAGTTGACGGCCCGCCAACGATCAGCAGCAGCAGTAAAATGGGGCGAAGCAGCAGCATCTCAGGTCCGCAGCGATTTATTGATGGCCGCCAGGCTGCTTAACAGGCAGAGCAGGGCACTGGCACCGATGATGATCAGCAGTACAGGCTGGGGCAGAAAAACGGGGGTGAAAAAGCCCAGCAGGCCGGAGTCGCCAATTTGCTCGGCGGCCCGCTGGAACAGGAGATACAGCGTCCCCAGTCCCAGCAGGGAACCCAGGGCGCCCTGCAGGAGACCTTCGGCCAAGAACGGTGTTCCGGTGAAGGCCCGGTCGGCGCCCAGCAGGCGCAGGATCTCCATTTCCTCCCGGCGGGCGGCGACGGTAAGGCGGATGGTTCGGGAGGTGGTAAAAACCATGTTTAAAATCAGCAGGGCGGCGCTTACCAGAACCACCACCCGCAGCAGGCTGTTGAAGCTGTTGAAACGCTGCAGCCAGTCCTGGCCATATTGAACCTTGTTGACATCCGGGAGAGTGGCCAGAAAGGCGGCCAGGTCTTCAAGTTCCCCCAGGCCCAGCAGATCGGGCTGGGGAATGACCTCAATGGCCGGCGGCAGAAAATCCGGTTCCAGATCGGCCAGGATGTCCTGTTCGTCGCCGAGATAATCGGCAAAGCGCTCCATAGCCTGCTGCCGGGAGACAAAGCGGATCTCGGCGATGTTGCCGAACCGGTTAATCCGTTCCCTGATCCGGGGATGCATGGTCTCGTCGATCTCTTCATCGAGATAGGCGGTGAGCCGAAGATCCTCGCCCAGCCGGGACCCGGCGTGCAGCATGTTGATATGAATCAACAGGAAAAAAGAGAATATCAGCACCGACAGGGCAACGGTGATCAGGGTCATTATCTGGGTGGGCCATGATCTGGCCAGGTTGCGTCCGGTCTGGCGCATGATGGCGGCGAAAAAGGTGGTGAACGGAGGTTTGGCTTTCATTGCTCTTCCTCCCCGTCCGTCTGCAACTCTCCCTGCTTGAGATGCAGCACCCGATGACCATGGCCGCGGTAAAGCTTGCTGTCGTGGGTGGCGGTGATCACCGTGGTGCCGGTGGCCGCCAGTTCGCGGAAAAGATTAAGGATCAGGTGGCCGGTTTTTTCGTCGAGATTGCCGGTGGGCTCGTCGGCCAGCAGCAGGGATGGGTGGTTGGCCGCCGCCCGGGCGATAGCCACCCGCTGCTGTTCGCCCCGGGACAGATTTTCCACCGGCCGCCGCTCCTTGCCGGTCAGTTCAAGTTGGGCCAGCAATTCTTTGATCCGCTGTTTGGTTTCCCACCGCCCACAGTAATCAACCTCCATGGCGATGGCGATGTTGCGGGCCACACTGAGCTGCGGCAGCAGCCGGAAGTCCTGGTATACCACTCCTATATCCCGTCGCATCCGCTGCTGTTGCGCCGAGCTGAGCCGGGCGCCTTCACGGCCGTTGATCATCACCAAACCGCTGTCGGGTTTTTCCTGGCGGCCGATCATGCGGATCAGGGTGCTTTTGCCCGCACCGCTGCTGCCGGTGATAAAAATGAGTTCTCCCGGGGCCGCAGTCAGCGAAACATCGTTCAGCGCGACTACGTCCGGGGGATAGACCTTGCTGATTTTGAAGCACTCCACCATGGGGGTGGTGGCGCTTTGATCCTGTGTGTCCATGGGTCCTGAAGATAATCGAAAAATTTAAAAAATACACCCAAATTCATTCGTATCATGGTGGTGATACGGCATGAAATTGCGATCACCCGGGAAAAAAGGGTCGGTATCACTGTAAGGGTCGGTATCACTGTAAGTGAACACATGGTTCATCATGGTGTAAGCGGTGTATTAAGTGGTCACGGGGTGTCGCAGGCTGCGGCAAGCGAGGAGCCGATACGTACATCAGTAGGGTGAGCCGGCTCGATATGTGAGCCGGCACGATCGCCGCTTTCGGTGGCGTCCCGTGATCGCTTGCGAATCACCGGGCGCATATCAGG
>PWOG01000201.1 GCA_003557565.1 Desulfobulbaceae bacterium | reverse complement strand
GGCTCCGGCAGTTCCCGGGGCTCCGGGGGAGGCTCCCCGGGGTCAGAGGCGTCCATCGGCGACTGCTGAGTCATTTCGGCGACATTAAACAGGCTCACCGTCTGAATATCCAGGGGCTGGGGCTGACGTTGCCAGAAGCCCAGAAGCGGAGCCAGGACGGTGGGCAGCAGGACCAGGAGATGGACACCCACGGCCAGGGCCAGGGGAATCCCCCTTGGTTGCTGGGTTCCGGTTGTCTTCAATTGCTGTTCCACCTGGTATCTTATCGGCAAGAAAAATATATTGTCTGGTAAGTTGAAACGGCTGGTTTTTCGGGTGATCTGTCATTGCGTTGACGGTTTGGTGATCATCCCCAGCTGGCTAAAACCAGCCTCCCTGATGTCATCCATGATCGCTGCCACCAGGCCATAGGGAACACTCTGGTCGGCCCGCAGCAATACGGCCTTGTCGGTGCCCCGGCGCTTGGCCAGGGCGGAGAGTTCCTGGCGCAGCAGGCTGCGTGAGCCCTTGATGTCGTCGAAGTAAATTTCCCCGTCCTTGTCCACGGTGATCAGCAACGGGTCGGCGGTCTGGCGGACAGGGTTTTCAGTGGTCTCCGGCAGATCTACGTCCAACCCCTGGATCATCATGGGGGCGGTGATCATGAAAATGATCAGCAGCACCAGCATGACATCAACCAGAGGGGTGACGTTTATTTCGGAAAGCAGCCGACGGCTTTTTTTGCCGCTGTCGGGAAGATCCAGAGACATGTCTTATTCCTGCTTTTCGCCGGAAGTTGAACGGGACAGTAAGTCCCGTTCGATGAGATTGATAAAATCGCTGGCAAAAGCCAGGGAATTGTCCTCTATTTCCACCAACCGATTGGTAAGGTAATTGTATAGTATCACCGCCGGAATGGCCACCGCCAGCCCCGCAGCCGTGCTGACCAGGGCTTCGGAAACTCCCGGGGCTACCACGGCCAGCGATGCTGAGCCCCGTATCCCCATTTCATGAAAGGCGGTCATAATCCCCCAAACCGTGCCGAAAAGTCCGATGAAGGGGCTGGCGGTGCCGGTGGAGGCAAGAAAGGGCAGGGATCGACTAAGCCGGGAGATTTCCCCGGACAGGCTCCTGTTGGTGGACCTTTTCAGCAGTTCAATGCCGGCCGAACGATTTCCCCCGCGCAACTCACCTCCCTGGGATTTGTTGAGTCTCTGCAGTTCCTGGTAGGCGGCCTGGAAAATCACGGCTTCCGGGGCCAAAACTGCCTGCTTGGCGGTCCTGTTGGCCTCGGAGAGATTTTTGCATTTCCAGAATTTTTCGATAAATTCCCTGGATTCGTGGCGAATTTTGCGGTAGAGCATTTCTTTTTGGAAAACAATGAACCATGAATACAGGGACATAAACAGCAGCAGGAGGATTACGGCCTTGATGGTAAGGCCGGAATCCATGAACATGGTGAATACGTTGAGCTCCACGAATTACATTCCTTGTAAAGATAATTTGGTTTGCCGGAAAATGGCCGGCCCTTCTAAAGGCCGGGTGATACGCTGACCGGAGGGATGTGATGCTTGTTGTCATGTGGACAGCCGTGTCGCCAAAGCGGCGAAGGGGTCGGCTCACATGGCGAAAACCATGTATTTCCGGTCCGGTAGCTACAACCTATGACATGGTTGCCGGGTTACGGCACATAAAATCCAGGAGTGTATACCCCTGGTGAGAGGTTACTCTAAATTAAACGCATTTTATCCGTTTCTCGGGCAAAGTCAATGACCGCAGAGGTTTTACGCAAAATAAACACCGGCTAATTTATGATGGCCTGGCAATAAATGCCAAACATGCTGGACGGTAACGCAGAAAAAAGAGCGGCAGAACGCCTCCAGCCGGCGCCGCCGCTTTTTGCGGCGCCGGCAATTACAAATATACTTAAGGAAAAAACAGGAAACAATCTTCGCTTGTCGGCCAATGGGGAATAGGTTTTGACATCATCGGGCAAAGAAGGTATTTCTGAGCCTGTTTGGCCTTTATCGGCCGCCGGAGCTGGCTCGTCGCAGTGATTTTGTCAAAAACGGCGCTTGCAAACATAGCAGATAACAATCAATGTTGTATAACAGTGGCTCTTGAAGGAAGATTGATGCGGGAAATACGGGTTGGAATGATAGGCTTTGGTACGGTGGGCAGTGGTACCGCCGAGGTTTTACGGTTGCAGGCGGAAAGGTTGCAGCGCCGGACCGGGGCGGATGTTCGCCTGCGCCGGGTGGCGGATATATCCATTGCTGAGTTGCCGGAGGAATTCTCCCACGTGGAATTGACCCGGGACGCTGAAGAGGTGGTGGCTGCGGCCGATATCGATATCGTGGTGGAGCTGATCGGCGGCATTGAGCCCGCCAAAACCTTTCTTTTAAAGGCCATCGCCGCCGGCAAGCATGTGGTTACCGCCAATAAGGCCCTGATTTCTGAAAAGGGCGGCGATATATTTGAATTGCTTGCATCTCATGATAATTCCTACCTGGGTTTTGAGGCGAGCGTTGCGGGCGCCATACCTGTCATAAAGGTAATACGCGAAAGTTTTGCCGGCAACAGTATACGGAAGATACTCGGCATCCTT
>PWOG01000238.1 GCA_003557565.1 Desulfobulbaceae bacterium | reverse complement strand
CTTTCATTTTTCTGCCGTTCCCAAAGGTTTAATCGTTCAGGCCGGTTGGAAAGAAAAACATTGTGAACGAATTCTTTTGTCCGGCTTTCCCAGCCGCTGACACGTTTAATAGTTGCTTCTACATTGGGAATAGCCCCTACTGTTTTATACCAGATTGGGGCATTGCGCAACTCATTTCGCCGGCGTGCTATTTCCAGAGTAAAATCAGTATCCCATCCAATCCATTGTCCAAGCAAATCCAGTAGATTTCCATCAACCCTATCAACTTCGTAAAGGTGTAACATCGCTTTGGTAAAACTATAAAGCTGATCAAGTTGACTGCCCGGGATATCAAGGAAGCGGCGCAGTTGCCCCCTTTTCTTATCTTCTTCATACATTCCCTCAGGAAATGGTTCTCCGGGCGGTATTGTATCATAGCGATGATAGATACCGGGAAGAAGATCCATCATTTGTCCCGCAAAATCGTATGAAGCTGTTGCCATAGCCGAGACCCGATTACGTGTATCAGTGATATATTCTCTTGGATCTCCATTAAAAGGAAAGAGGGAATAATAATATACTGTCTCACCTTTTAAATTTTTATCCACGACTGAACATTCTCTTTCCCCGGTTAGATCGTCAACAACCAAAATTCCATTATCAGGAGATGTAGGATGAGTACCTTCACGGCGCATTACGCGAACTCCGGAAAAACTATCCGGCTCCGGATTAACCCATGTAACATCAATCCGGTTACCTGTTGAATGAGGCCGGGCTTTTATATCCAGTAATTGCATTTTATAGACCTCCCACCATTTCTTCTATTTCTATACCCCCAAGATATCCAGAAACAGGAACCTTGTTAGTACCCAATTCAATCTTTCCGGATTTTTCAATATGACCCGGTGACTGGATTTGATCTCTGAATTCGGTAATATTCACATATTCAATTCCTTCAATGGCTTCAATAGCTTCATAGAACTTGCTCAGATATATTTTTTCTCCAAAATCCACGTTTTCGAATGCCAGTAATTTTGTAGCTGCTTTTTTGACTTTTTCCCTGATATCCCTCTGGATGTAATAGGCTTTTACACCGATTTTAGCTGCAACAAATATTTCTATATATTCAGCATCAGCGATTTCTATAATGGTGGATACGGGACGTTTATCTTCAAAATAACTGAGCAAATTGGATATAAGAACATCATTGACTTGTCCTCCACCTTCAGGGGCTACATACAGAGTTACTTTATTCCAGTTTGAAGCTACTGCCCTTACTTTACCGACACTTTTAAAATTAAGGGCAAGTGCTTTATAGTCATCCATAGTAACCGCGCGTTTTAACGATCGGAATACTTTTGGAGCGTGCATAACAGCATGTTCGATACTTTCCCGGTCTGCTCCTCCCACTGCCGGCTTTTCATTATTTACCTTTGCTCCTGCAAGAGTAAGCTGAGGTGCATTAATGATTGTTGTAATACTATTGGCAACAACATTACCCTTCATACCTCCTCCGACACGGTATGTGACTTTGATCTCAGCTCCATGTGGAGGAACTGCACCCAGCAAACCATCGCCAAAAATGACGGATGCCCGGTCTAATTCATCAATCTCTATTACAAAATCGTTTTGTCCTGCACGACTGAAGGCAAGACTTTCCTGTAAAGTCCATTCTTCAATCAAAGTCCATTCTTCAATAATCTCACCTAGTTCAGTTGTCAGAATGATATCTTTGTTAATTCCCTGTCCCATACCCAATGAGCGGAGAATAAGACCTTCATGGGCAAGCATAAATTTCTGGTCAGGCAAACCGTTTGAAATGCCGAGCTTTTCATCCGATATCAACCTGCCCTCTTCTACCGGCAGTATCCGTGTTATTGGCCCATGAGTATCTGCGCATTTAATTACAATCGGCATTACACCATTGTATTCAAATCTTATGCTGGGTTTATCTTTCTGACTTTTTGTAGAAAAAGCATCACCTCTTTTTATCGTAATCACTTCTTTACAATCGGATGGTATAGTTAACTTCAGAACAGCAGAAGCCGGAGTCGCAGTAGAAAGATGATATCCGATCAAACGAAGGTGATGGATAATACTTCGCCTGGTTTGAGCAGTTCCAAGAAAACTCTCATTTGCTATGCGATCCTGATAATAGCTGAGTATATCGCCCATGTGAGCAAAAAGCTGCAACAATATATTGCCAAAATCAGCCTCAGACTCAAACTCCTTCCACTCAGGCAATTTATCGGGAATCATCTCCCGCATAGATTGCAGTAAACTATCAAAATCGCGCGCCATATAATTGGTCATATTGCGATCATTGACCTTTTTTATTTCAGCCATATTGAGTCCTTTTGTTAAAGTTTTTCATTTTCCTGATGAAACTGTTATTTGAAGTGAATACGGACAACCTGTTTTGTCAAATCCTGACGTCTTGTATAAACAATTTCGATTGTGGACATCTCATCTTTTGATTCTACCTGCACGACGTTTAATACTAAATCATCGCGTAACCAATGGGTCAATGCCTGTCCGACTGTAAATTCTGTCGCAGCTCTGAATATTTCGTTGTTGGGCTCAAAAACCATATTGAAAAGCCCACATCCGAAAT
>PWOG01000092.1 GCA_003557565.1 Desulfobulbaceae bacterium | reverse complement strand
CCACAACCTGCGGCACCCTGTGACCGCTTACCCTTTGGCCCACGTGATCGCTTACGTTTTTTTGGTTGACAGACGACCTTTACTTTCATCAAAATTAGATCTGATATATTAGCAGGAGGAACACCGTCCGATTATTGCCCGACCCGGTAGCCGAAATGCCGCAACCGCCGAGCCTTTTTAGGGGAATCACGCCATCGGTTCAAAACCGACAACCAGCACATGATCCTGCTCCGCACCGACTACCCGGGGGCAACAGCGTGTAAAACCTGGACCCGAAACTACGGAATCTTCTGCAACACCGACCAATTTTGTCAGGGAGAAACATCATGGCCACCAAAGGTTCGACCAGCCGGAAAGCTAAAGGAACAGAGCACAAGAGCAGCACCAGCAAAAAGAGCACCACTGTTGCCCCCAAAAAACCGGCTCCGGCCAGCAAAAGCGCGGCTTCGGCTGCGGCCAGCCATGAATTCAGCCTGATGGCCCCGGAGGCCAGCGAGGTTTACCTGGTGGGTGATTTCAACAACTGGGAAAACGGCAAGGACAAGATGCGCCGACTTAAAAACGGACTGCACAAAAAGAGCAAAAAGCTCAAGCCCGGCCGCTATGAATACCGTTTCGTCGTTGACGGCCAGTGGTGGAGCGACCCGGTAAACGAACAGCGTTGCCCCAACGGCTTTGGCGAGGAAAACTCGGTTATCGAGATCCGCTGATAAGCCAAAGGCGTCATCTTTTGGGCGCCAGCATCAAAATAAAAGGCGCCCCGGTTGTTGCTGGTCCGGGGCGCCCTTTAACTCTTTGTATTGTAAGCGATCACGGGACAAACCCTGTGATGAGTTACCTTTGATCACCTGTCTTTTGGCCGGCGGCCAGGGATAGCGGCCGCCCGGCACAATCAGGGATGAACTACTTTACCGTAACCAGCTCCCCGCCGGGTTTTACCGCGTCCCCCACCTTCACCGCCAGGCTTTCCACCTTGCCGTCCACCTCGCTTTTGATGGGGGTCTGCATCTTCATGGCCTCCAGGATCAGCAGCTGATCGCCGGCCTTGACCTCATCTCCGACCCTGACGCTGACCTCGCAGACATTGGCCCCAAAAGGGGCCCGGTAATCACCGGACCTGGCCAACTCCTCGATCTCCTGTTTGGAGAGCTGAACCGTCTTGGCCGCGCCGCCGGAACTCTCGGTCACCTCCGGCTCGAACTCGTAGCGGCGCTCGTGGTGATCGACGTTGAGATAGACATGGGCCGTACCGGTTTCATCGTGCTGCTTGGGGCCGATTTCCACCACATGCTCCTTGCCGTAATGATCGCGGAACTGGATGGTCTCGCCCAGCTTGAAGCCCCCCCGCCGGAACAGGACCGACGGCGGCAATACGTAGACCTTGCCGAATTTCTCCTCGAACTTGAAAAAGGCCACGGCGTCGTTGGGATGCTGCAGATAGTTAACCAACTGCTGTTCGGTGGGCTGATAACCGAGTTTTTCCGCCAGATCCCGACGCTCCTGCTCGATATCCATATCCTCGATTTGGTCCATGCCGCCTTCCTTTTCCAAAATCTGCCGCCAGTCCGAACCGAAGATCTTTTCATAGATCCAGTCCGCCGGCTGGTAAAAGGGAAAGGGGCCGTATTTGCCCAGCAGCAAATTCTTCAGGTCCCAGGAGGCGTTGGCGTATCGGTCGCCGGCCTGGATATTGGCCACCGCCGTGGTCCAGAGGATCTGGGAGCCAGGGGTCACACTCCAGTAGTTGCCGAGTTCCTTTTGCACCTTGGGCAGTTCGTCATGAAGGATGGTCGGCATCTTGTCGAGGAAGCCGCCTTTGGTGGCCTGCTCGAAGCTGCTGCCGGCCGCCCCGCCGGGCAGCTTGTGGGTCTGAACGGTGGGGTCAAACCCCTTGAACTGGGATTCGAAATAATCATAGTACTGGCGTTGATTACGCAGTACCTCGGAGGTCTCCACCACCGCTTCTTCCTTGAGGCCGATAGCCTGGTAGCCGTATTCATTCAGGGTATTGACGGCGCTTAGAATAGAAGGCGGTCCGTAAAAACCGGAAAAGGCATGGTCGGAGGCATCGACGATCTTGGCCCCGGCCTGGACGGCGGCGGTGATCCGACCGACATCGTTGCCGTCGGTATTGTGGCCATGGTAGTGGACCACCAGATCCGGGTATTTTTGCATGATGGCGTTGACCAGGTCGCCGATCCGTTTGGGGGTGCCCAGCCCCCCGTGGTTCTTGATGCAGAGCACGATTTCCTGGCCGGTGACATCAAGGATTTCACCGACCTTCTTGACGTAAAAATCGTCGGTATGCTCCGGGCCGGTGGAAAAGCAGACCGCCGGCTCCAGGATCTTGCCCGCCTTCTGCACCTCTTCGAAAACCGCCACCATGTTGGGAACATGGTTGAGGAAGTCAAACACCCGCCAGACATCCACGTACTTGGCGTATTCGCTGACCACCATGCGAATCACGTTCTGGGGATAGGGCCGGTAACCAAAGAGGTTGATGCCGCGGCAGAGGGTCTGGAACATGGTGTTGGGCATTTTCTCCCGCAGCAGCTCCAACTTGAGAAAGGGATCCACCTGCTTGCGCAGCATATCGACGTGGATCGAGGCCCCACCGGTAATCTCCAGGGAGAAAAAACCGGCCTCTTCCCGGGCCGGCGCCGCCAGCAGATCGGTGTGCAGCAGAATGCGGTTTTTGTAGTCGGACTGGGACAGGTCACGGGCGGTGTTGGTAACATAGTAACCATCCGCCTGGCGCAGATTGGCCAACGCCTCGCTGGGACTCATGCCGTGGACAATACGTTCCATGTCTATACTCCTTATCAGGTTTATGCCGGACCGACGGAAACCACCGAAGGCCAGCGTCTATTCTTAAATCGTTGGTCCAAAAACCATGCTCACCCAAATCGCCGAATCAGACAGTAAACGTTCAGCAGTGCCGCAGGTTGCGGCAAGCGGACCGGCGCCGCGTACACCGGTACGCAAGCCGGTCCGATCGCCGCAAGCTGCGGGGCTGCTGCACGTTTACACAGCGTAGGGGTTTTGTTGGCGATAGTGTATCTCGGCGATCAAATGAGCCAGCTTGTTGCCCTCCGAGGTGAAGTCTTCATATTCCAGCAGGTAATCATGGGTATCCAGAAAGGAGGTGTTAAAATCTCCTCCCTTGAAGTCGGGGTCGTCGATCACCCTCAGATAAAAGGGAATGGTGGTCTTGGGCCCGACGATGACGAAGTTGTTAAGACAGCGGCGCAACCGGTCCACCGTTTCGTTCCAGGAAAAACCGTGCACGGTCAATTTCACCAGCAGGGAGTCGTAAACCTCGGGGATGGTGTAGCCCTGGTAGGCAAAGCCGTCCAGGCGCACCCCGTAACCGCCCGGGGAACGATAAACGGCCACGGTCTTGCCCCCTTCGGGCATGAAGTTATTCTGGGGGTCCTCGGCGTTGACCCGCACCTCAATGGCGTAGCCGCGGACCTTGACATCGTCCTGGCCAAAAGCCAGTTTCTTGCCCAGGGCCAGCTTGATCTGGGTCCGGACAATATCGATACCGGTAACCATCTCGGTGACCGTGTGCTCCACCTGGACCCGGGTGTTGATTTCCATGAAATAGAAGTTGTAGTCCTTGTCCACCAGAAACTCGACGGTGCCGGCATTGAAGTAGCCTGCGGCCTTGGCGGCCTGGACCGCAGTATCACAGATCCGGTCCACCAGGGCCTGGTCCGGTATCAGGGAGGGAGCGATTTCAATCAGCTTCTGGTTGCGGCGCTGGATGGAACAGTCCCGGGACCCCAGATGTACCGTGGTTCCCTCCTGGTCGGCGATGACCTGGACCTCGATATGCTTGGGATTGATAACCAGTTTTTCCAGAAACACCGCGTCGTTGCCAAAGGCGGCCTGGGCCTCGTCCCGGGCCACGGGGATCTCGGCCTTGAGCTGTTTCTCGTCATCAATCCGGCGAATTCCCCTACCGCCCCCGCCGGCGGTGGCCTTGAGCATCACCGGATAACCGTGATTCCGGCAGAACTCCACGGCCTCGGCCACCCCCGCATCGCCGGGGGCCAGGCTGGTGGTTCCCGGAACCAGGGGAATCCCGGCGTCTTGCATGATTTTGCGGGCCGTCACCTTATCCCCCAGGGCCTGGATCACTTTCGACGGCGGACCGATGAAGATGATCCCGTGGTCCTCGCAGGCCTTGGCAAAATCCGGGTTTTCAGCAAGAAAACCGTAACCGGGATGAATGGCGCAGGCCCCGGTTTTCTTGGCCGCCCTGATCACCTTGTCGATATCCAGGTAATCACAACGAGGGCCGTCTCCCAGCCAGACCGCCTCATCGGCGGTACGAATATGCAGGGCTTCATTGTCCGGAGTTTCATAAACGGCCACTGCGGCATGGCCCAGCTCCTGGATGGCGCGGATCAGCCGCAGGGCGATTTCTCCACGGTTGGCGACAAGGATTTTCTTTTTCAAGGCACACCTCTCTGGCGGAAAGAGTTGATCGGCAAAATTACTTATAATTCAGGAGCAAAGTTCAAGATGGACCGCAAAATACCCTCAACGACGGCGACAGCGGCAGCGGCAGCGGCAAAGCCCGTAATCACCGGTCATGAACCGTCGGCATAACGGCTGTTTGCCCGGCCGACAGAATCACAGGGCACGGTTAATGATGCGGATTTTTCGCAAAAAAAGGGCCCACCCGGTACGCGGTGGACCCAAGAGGAGGACCCGCAAAGAACACATTAACATCGCGAAACTACCATACAAGACCACTGCGGGCAAGACTGAATGAAACGTTTTTTGGCTGTCCCTTCAGTTTTCAGAGTTCGACGACGAATTATCCCGGATCTTGAGGGTGTCCAGGGCATTAAGGGCTTGAGCGGCCGCAACCTGCTCCGCTTCCTTCTTGCTGCGGGCCGTCCCCCGCCCCCGGATCCGGCCGAGAAAAGTGACCGCCACCATGAAACGCTTGTCGTGGGCCGGCCCCTCCTCACCCTCCAGAATATAGTTGGGAGCTTCACCATGGCTCTCCTGAAGGAGCTCCTGGAGTGCGGTCTTGGCGTCACTGTCGGCCAGCGTCGCCTTTTGACTCACCCAGGGAAGAAACAGCCTGTTCAGCAAATCCAGCGCCGCCTGGCACCCCCCGTCGAGATAGACCGCCCCGATCAGGGCCTCGAAAGCCCCGGCCAGAATCGAAGGCTTGTCACTGCCGCCGCTTTTAACCTCACCCCGGCCCAGCAGCAAGACATTATTAAGCCCTATTTCCCGGGCCATCAGGGCCAGATGGGTCTCGTTGACCAGGGCGGCCCGATGACGGGAAAGTTCCCCTTCCTTCATCTGCGGGTGCTGCTCGTAAAGCAGCTCCCCCACGGCCAGGCCCAGCACCGCATCGCCCAAAAATTCCAGACGTTCATTATGCAGCCGGTGGCGCCCGCCCAGTTCGGCGGCATAAGAACTGTGGGTCAGCGCCTGACGCAGCAGGCCCGGATCCTGAAAACGATAGCCCAGCGCGACGCTCCACTTTATGAGTTGATCCTTGGTTGCCATATTTTCCCTTGTCAAACCAGGCAAGCCTGTTTATGATTGCCGTTTACAAAATGGCGGCGTAGCCAAGTGGTAAGGCAGTGGTCTGCAAAACCATTATTCACCGGTTCAAATCCGGTCGCCGCCTCCAGTACTTAACAGGGGGCGCCGTTTTTTACGGATGCCCCCTTTCTTTTTAAACATCCCATAAAGAATTTCGGAGGCCCGGCAAAACATGGCCCAATCCGCCCAATCCCTGGAAGAAAAAATCGAAGAGGCCCTCCTGGCCGGCGAGTCTCGCCGGCAAATCATCGAGCGCTTCAAACAGGACGAAGACCCCCACAAACTGCTTTTCCACGCCAACAACATCTCCAATCCGGCGATTCGCGGCAAATATGTCTATCTCAATCTCCTTTTGGGACTGATCCTACTTTTTATCACCAGTAAAAAGATGCTGACCATCTTCCAGTTCGGAGCCATCGACCTGTTTTTCTTCCTCTCCCTGGTACCGGTGGTAATCAATTTTTACCTGCTGCGGGAAATACTCCGTTTCCGCCGAATCGGCTACCATTTTCTCCTGGTTCTGGCCCCGCTTTCCCTGCTGCTGCCGGAAAATCGCATTTATCCTGAACTGCCGCTTATCCTGGTGATGACCGCACTGACCGCTTTCCTTTTCCTGAAAATGTTTCCCCGCCGGGAATTGGTCTATTCCCTGGAGAAATGATAAGGTAGCAAATAAACCGAGTTGATATCCTGCGGAGCTTGACGACCCCATGGCCAACAAAAAAAATGCCCACGACATCGCCCCGGAAACGGTACTGGAATTTCTCCGGCACACCATGCCCTTCAATGAACTGGACGACAACAGTCTGCGGGATCTGGCCAAGCACTGTATCATCGACTTCATCCCCAAGGGTACCGTGATCTTCCGTCAAGGAGAAACCGAGGTCGAACACTTTTACCTGATCCAGAAGGGCGGGGTCAAAATATATCTTGAAGACGACCAGGGCGAAGTAACCCTCAAGGATTTCCGCGGCGAGGGGGAGTACTTCGGAGCCCTGCCGATCATTCAAAACACCCGGGCCAACCTCAACGTGGAAACGGTGGAAGACACCTTCTGTTTTCTCTTCACCAAGGCTGCTTTCCGCCAGTTACTGGTTTCCTCCCCCCGGTTCAGTCAATATTTTCTTCGCAGCCTGTCGGAGAAACTGGTCAACACCGCCTATGCCGAACTGCGTCACCACCGGGTGAGTCCGCGCACCGAAAGCGCCCTGTTTCTGTTCTCCACCCAGGTGGGCACCACCGTTAAAAACCGGCCTCAGACCATTACCGCCGACGCCTCGGTACGCCAGGCCGCCACCAGGATGGCCGAACTGCATATCGGCTCTCTGCTGGTCACCGATTCCGCCGGCGAGATTATCGGCATTGTCACCGACAAGGACTTGCGCACCAAAGTGGTGGCCACCGGGCTTGATTACCAGACGCCGGTGAACCGGATCATGGCCTCCCCGGTGGAAACCATTCCCTCCCACGCCGTCTGCTTTGATGCCATGCTACGGATGATGCGGCGACGCATCCACCACCTGGCCGTGGAAAAACAGGGAGAAATCGTGGGCATGATAACCACCCACGACATCATGCTGCTCCAGGGCACCTCGCCTTTATACCTTTTCCGGGAAATCGTGGCCCAGCGCACCCTGGAAGGGCTGCACCCCCTGGCCCGCAAGGTTCCCTCGGTGGTTCGTTCCCTGATCGAGGAAGGAGCCAAGGCCAACAATATCACCAAGATGATCACGGTGTTAAACGACCACATCCTGGAGCGGCTGCTTACCCTGCTTATAGAGGAACTGGGACCGCCCACCCTGCCTTTTTGCTGGCTGCTCATGGGCAGTGAAGGGCGCAGCGAACAGACCTTCAAGACCGACCAGGACAACGCCCTGATCTACGCCTGGCCTGATGACGAGAAGAAAGCCGCCGAGGCGGAAAAATATTTTAAGCAGTTGAGTGAAAAGGCCATTGAAAATCTGGTGCAGTGTGGCTACCCCCTGTGCCCCGGAGAAATGATGGCCTCCAACCCCAAGTGGCGGATGTCGGCCCCGGAGTGGAAAAAGTGTTTTGACGGCTGGATCATGACCCCGGAACCCAAGGAAGTGATGCACTCCACCATCTTCTTCGACTTCCGTGCGGGCTACGGCGACTTCGGCCTGGCCGACAAGCTTCGCCATCATCTGGCCAGGACCATTCCCAAACAGGAGCTTTTCCTTTACCATCTGGCCCAGAATGCCCTGGAAGCCCGCCCCCCGCTGTCATTTTTCCGCAACTTAATCGTGGAAAAGGACGGGGAACATCGCAACACTCTCAACCTGAAAACCAAGGGCCTGGTACCCTTTGTCGATTTCGCCCGGTTGTTTGCCCTGAAACACGGCATCAGCGAAAGCAACACCCTGGTTCGCCTGCAGCTGCTCCACGAAGGAGGGCACATAAGCAGCGAGATGTACCACGAAACGGTCAAGGCCTACGAATTTCTCATGCAGCTGCGCCTGGTCCACCAACTCCATATGATAGAAAATGACCAGGAACCCAACAATAATATCAATCCGGCAAACCTTTCCGACCTGGAAAAACAGACCCTCAAGGAGTCTTTTGAGGTGGTACGCCGCCTGCAGAGCCATATCAAGGCCGAGTTCCGCCTTGGTGAAAGGTAACCACCGCGCATCGTGTTAATGTTGGTTCACTCCGCAACCAAAGGCGCCAAGGCAAAATGCTCAAAAAACTGCTGACCCGCTACGGCCTTGTCCCGCCGGCCCATCCGCTGTTTGCCGAAAACTGGCGTTATTTTAAACAGCTTAACCAGAACAAACCCCTGGCCGACTATGAGTTTGTGGTTTTCGACACCGAACTGACCGGCCTGGACCGGCACCGCGATGAAATTATCTCCATCGGGGCGGTGAGGATCCGCAACCTGCAGATCATGGTGGGCGAGACCTTTTATGTCTTCACCAGACCATCCCGCCCCCTGCCCAAGGACAGTACCCTGATTCATCGGATCACCCCCCAGCAGATCGAGTCGGCTCCGCAACTGGCCACGGTGCTGCCGGACTTTATCTCCTTCTGTGGCCGGGCCCTGCTGGTGGGCCACTATGTCGGCCTGGACGTGGCTTTTATGAACCGGGCCTGCCGCCGCCATTACGGGGCACCGATATCCAACCCCTGCCTGGACACCATGCGCCTGGCCCAGACCTATACCGAGATGCAATGGCAGCAGTACCATGACCGGTTCCGCATGGATATCTCTTACAGTCTCACCGCCCTGAGCAAGGAATACGGGCTGCCGGATTTCACCCTTCATGACGCCTACGAGGATGCCCTACAAACCGCATATCTTTTTGTTTTTCTGATCAAAAAAATGCGCTCCAAAGGTATTGTCACCCTCAAAGACCTGTTCAACGCCGGCCAGGCCTGGCGCCACCTTTTTTAGTACCACAAAGTTACACAAAAAAAGAGTCCAAATTTCGGGTTGATTTTTTTTTGCGCTTTGCTTAAAGTGCCGTGCTGTTCAGGTTCCGGTACATTAATTAAAGCAGAGCGGGTCTCGGAAACGGGGGTTTCGGGTGCACGCTCACTAACTTGCGCAAAGGAGAGAACGATGACTAAAGATTTATCAATGTACTGGAAGAAGAACCTGAGGTACATGGTGATTCTCCTCACCATCTGGGCCGTGGTCTCTTACGGCTTCGGCATCTTGTTCGTGGAAGCTCTCAACAACTTTTCCCTGGGCGGCTTTCCTCTTGGCTTCTGGTTTGCCCAACAGGGCGCCATCTATGTGTTCGTGGTCCTGATTTTCGTCTACTACTTCCTGATGCAGAAACTGGACCGGGAGTACGAGGTCGACGAATAGACCTCTCTTTTTCTTAGTTTTCACTTTATTACAGTAACGAAAATACAGCGGCGGCGGAATCCGTCTTTTGGATCACCATCGCAACCGCCACGGTGGGCCTGACCCTTGCGCCTTGTAACGCGGCATTAATTCGGCTTTTACAGCAAACAAATTCTGCCGCCCACGGGCCAAGTCCGCTCAACACGCCACCACCAGAGCTGACTGAAAACAACTTAAACCAACACACATAACACTCGGCAGCCCGGCTTTGTTACGGCGCCGATAATAACCAGCAAGAGGAGAACAACACCATGTCGATTCTGGCCTGGACTTACATCATGGTCTTTCTGACCTTCAGTTTGTATCTAAGTATCGCCTGGATTGCCCGGGTTAAAACCACCAAGGGCTTCTACGTGGCCGGCGGCGGCGTTTCTCCGCTGGCCAACGGGATGGCCACCGCCGCCGACTGGATGAGCGCCGCCTCCTATATCTCCATGGCGGGAATGGTTTCTTTCATGGGCTATGGCGGTTCCATCTACCTTCTGGGCTGGACCGGCGGTTACGTGCTGCTGGCCCTGTTCCTGGCCCCATATCTTAGAAAATTCGGCAAATTCACCGTGCCGGACTTTGTCGGCGACCGTTACTACTCCGACGCCGCCCGTACCGTCGCCCTGATCTGCGCGATATTCGTCTCCCTGACTTACGTCGCCGGTCAGATGCGCGGGGTGGGAATCGTTTTCAGCCGCTTCCTGGAGGTCGAGGTCAACACCGGGGTTGTTATCGGCATGGCCATCGTCTTTTTCTACGCCGCCCTGGGTGGCATGAAGGGCATCACCTACACCCAGGTGGCCCAGTATGTGGTGCTGATTTTTGCTTACGTGATCACCGCCGTGGCCATCTCGATAATGATCACCGGCCATTTCATTCCCCAGATCGGTTTCGGCTCGGTGATCACCTCCGGCCCGGACACCGGCAAGTACCTGCTGGAAACCATCGACGCCCTGCACCGTGATTTGGGCTTTGCCGAGTAT
>PWOG01000273.1 GCA_003557565.1 Desulfobulbaceae bacterium | reverse complement strand
CATCTCCAGGTAGAGCCGGTCCGGGAAAAGCTCGCCCAACTTCCGGGCGGTGTTTCTGGCCCCGTCCATGTCGCCCCGGACCAGCAGGGCGGGGATCTGGCCGTGGAGGCAGGCGGTCAGAGCGATCAGCCCCTCGTTGTGGCGGGAGAGCACCTCCATGTCGATCCGGGGCTTGTAGTGGAAACCCTCGAACTGGGCGATGGTGGCCAGTTTCATCAGGTTCCGGTAACCTTCCTGGTTCATGGCCAGCAACATTATGTGATGAGCGGCGGCCCCGGCGCTTTTGGCACATTTGTCGTGCCGGCTCTCCGGGGCGATGTAGAACTCGCAGCCGATGATGGGTTTGATCCCGGCCTTCCTGGCCTTGACGTAAAACTCCAGGGCCCCGAACATGGCCCCGTGGTCGGTGATGGCCACCGCCTCCATCCCGTATTCCTTGCAATTGTCAAGGAGACGGTCCAGCCGGATGGCCCCGTCCAGCAGGCTGTACTGGGTATGGACGTGAAGATGAACAAAGTCGCTCATTTGGGTTCCTGCAGCGGTTTGGCTTCATCGATCAGCATAATGGGAATTTCATCGCGGACCTCATAGAGCAGCCGGCAATTTTCACAGATCAGGCCGTTTTCCTGGTCGTTGAGTTTCACCGGCCCCTTGCACTGCGGGCAGGCCAGAATATCCAGCAGTTGTTGGTTCAGCATGATGTCGTAGACCTTGGATTTTTGTTCGTAAGCGGTCTCAGGGCACCGCCATAAGCGGTGATCGGGCCGGTTCACGTACTGATATGTACGCTTCGCCGTCGGGGCTCACCACAACCTGCGGCACCCTGCGGGCGCTTAGCATTTTTTGCCCCCGTTATCATTTGCTTTTATCCTGAAAGTGGGGACGGCTTGATTTACGATCCTCGTTTGTTGACCAACGGTATCGTTTTTTATTGTTCAAAGAGGGGAGTGCTCAGGTAACGCTCTCCGGTGTCGCAGATTACGGTGACGATCCTTTTGCCCCGGTTTTCCGGGCGCTGGGCCAGTTTCATGGCGGCCAGCACGTTGGCCCCGGAGGAAATGCCGCAGAGGATGCCTTCCTCCACGGCTACTTGGCGGGCGGTGGCAAAGGCCTCGTCGTTGGTGATGGTCATGATCTCGTCGACCACCTTGGTGTTCAAGGTGTCGGGGACAAAGCCGGCCCCGATCCCCTGGATCTTGTGGGGTCCGGGCCGGCCTCCGGACAGGACCGGCGAGTCGGCGGGCTCTACCGCCACCGCCCGAAAATTTGGCAGCCGCTGTTTGCAGATCTCCCCCACCCCGGTGATGGTCCCCCCGGTGCCCACCCCGGCCACGAAGATATCGAGGGCCCCGCCGGTGGCCTGCCAGATCTCCTCGGCCGTGGTTTGCCGGTGAATCTCCGGGTTGGCGGGGTTGCTGAACTGGTTGGGCAGGAAGCTGTCGGCGGTGGCCTCGGTGAGTTCCCGGGCCTTGGCGATGGCCCCTTTCATGCCTTCGGCGCCGGGGGTCAGCACCAGTTCGGCGCCGAAATGCTTCAGCAGGGCCCGCCGCTCCAGGCTCATGGTCTCGGGCATGGTCAGGATCAGGCGCAGGCCCTTGGCGGCGCAAAGAAAGGCCAGGGCGATACCGGTGTTGCCGCTGGTGGGCTCGATGATCACCGTGTCGGGGCCGACCTTGCCGGCCTTTTCCGCCGCCTCCAGCATCGCCTTGCCAATCCGGTCCTTGACGCTGAAAGCGGGGTTGCATGATTCCAGCTTGACCAGGATCTCTCCCTCGTTGTCCCGTCCCAAACGGTTAAGGCGTACCAGGGGAGTGGCTCCCACCAGGGCGCTGAATTGTTTGATGTTGTGTAAGCGGTCACAGGGCACCGCATCTTGTGGCGATCGGGCCGGCTCACGTATTGATGTACGCTTCGCCGTCCCGCTTGCCGCAACCTGCGGCACCCTGTTGCCGCTTACCATTTTGTCTCCGTGATTATTCTCGATTTCGTTGGTCATCGTCGGTTCCTTGGTGTTGGTTGTCGGGTGATGGCAGGAAGAAGGTAAGCGATCACGGGGCACCGCCGAAAGCGGCGATCGAGCCGGCTCACATATTTACGCATCGCCGTCTCGTTTGCCGCAACCTGCGGCACCCCGTGATCGCTTACTCCATGATGGACCATTTGATCACTTACCACTTACGGTGGAAGATGACAAAAAAAATACCCCAAAATGAAACAAAGGTAAACGCCGCAAAAAAACGGCGCAAACTTTAAAGACCCCGCGAAGCCGGGGCAAAACGGGAAAACAATGGTGTGCCACGGCTCGCCCCGGCGCCACCCCGCGATCGCAGCGCGGTTTAGCGCTTTTCCAGGAGGAAGATGCCGTAGGTGGCCCGCAGATTGGGCAGGAAAGTGACCACATTGCCGTGGCGGTCGTGGTGGTCGGTGTTGATTGCCGTTTCCCGGCGGATGCGCCAGCCCATCTTTTTTAGAAAGTGCTGGAAATCGGCGATACTGATGGTGCGTATGTTGGGGGTATTGTACCATTCAAAGGGCAGCTGCTTGGAAATCGGCACCCGGCCCCGAAAGCAGATCTGCCAGCGGTTTTTCCAGTGGCTGT
>PWOG01000252.1 GCA_003557565.1 Desulfobulbaceae bacterium | reverse complement strand
TGCACCAGAGCCGCAAACTCGTTGAGGGCAGCCCCGGCGAACTGGCCAAGCAGCGGGGGTGCGGCGGCTTTACCGAAGGTTATCTCAGTCTGGTTCAGGAGCAGGAGGAGGCGGCGGCCCATGGGGCATAAGATTACGCGGATCGCGGCGGTGGCCCGGCTGGTCACCCTGGACGGGTTGCGGCGCCACGCCCTGCTGGGGCTGGTGATCCTGGCGGCGGCGGGCCAGGTGGCGGCGCTGCTTTTTTTCGATTTCATCCCCCGGGATATCGGCCGGGCCTCGGCCGATTTCGTTCTTTCCATGGCCTGGCTGGCCGGTTTCATCTTTCTTTTCTTCCACGCCGTCCAGGTGATTGCCCTGGATGAAGAAAAAAAGGTGGTTTACTCCCTGCTGGCCCGGCCCGTCTCCCGGGGCGAGTATGTGCTGGGGGTCTTTGCCGGCCTGGCCTTTCTGCTGTTGCTGCTCAACCTGCTGCTGGGCGCTTTGGGCCTTGGCGCCCTGCTGATGATCAAGCAGATGGTGCAGCCGGTTTATTTCACCCATCTGGGCCTGGGGGCCTATTTGCTGGCCTGGCTGGGGCTGTATGTCATGGAGCTGCTACTGCTGGCCGTCATCATGCTCTTCTCCGGCCTGGTGCGGGGCAGCTTTCCGGTGCTGTTGATCTCCCTGTCCTATTACGCCATCTGCTCGGGCCTGCCGGTGGTCCGTCAGGCCGCGGCCCAGCGGCTTGGCGCCGGGGATGAGGGCGGCGGCCTGCTGCTGCTGTTGCAGGCCATGACCGCCCTGTTTCCCGACTACCAACACCTGGACTTTAAGCACCTGATCACCACCGGCCAGGCTTTGCCCGGCTTTTCCCTGCTGGGGGTCAATTTCGGGGCGGCGGTCCTTTACATCGGGCTGGCGCTGGCTCTGGCCTGCCTGATCTATCAACGGCGGGACCTGCAGTGATGATGATCCGGGCCGCCGGCATAACCATCGCCCTGCTGGCCTATGTTCTGGTGTTCAGCATGCAGGAGCGAAGCCGGGCCGACACCCTGCTGGAGATGCGCCACCCCATGCCGTCGCCGATCCAGGAGGCGGCCCTGGGTTACCTCCGGCAGTTGGGCGGCGAGATCCAGTTTATTAAAACCGCCGTTTTTTACGGTGGCGTCGAGCCCGGCCGCGATCCTTACGATTACGCCCCCCAGGTGGCCGGCCGCCTGGCCGCCGCCGCCGAGCTTCATCCCCACTTTATCGACACCTATTACCTGGCCCAGGCGATCCTGCCCTACGTCGACTCCGATTACGCCGCCCTGGCCAACGACATTCACCGGCGGGGGATGGCGGCCCTGCCGGATAATTACGCCCTGCTATTTTTTATCGGCTTCAACAATTTTTATTATCTGCACGACTATGCCGCCGCCGCCGACTATTTGCACCGGGCCTCGCGGCATCCCGGGGCGCCGTCGTGGTTCGGCCACCTGGCCGCCACCCTGGCCGGCCGGGGCGGCGACATTCGCGGGGGGCTGTTATGGCTTGAAGCCATGCTGGCCGCCGAGGAAGACGAGTACATGCGGGAGCGCTACCGCCACAGTATCGCCATGTTCCACCGGGCGATCCAGGTGCTGGAGGCCATCGAGGACTATCGTGAAAAGCATGGCCGGGAGCCGGCGACCCTGGAGGAACTGGTGCCGGAGCAAATGGAAAAATTGCCCGAATTCGACCCCCCTTTCCGCCTTTCCTGGGACCCCCCGGAATTGCGGCTGCTGCGTGGGGACCAGCAATGACGGCCGGGGGGCGGTAAGGGGCCGGTTTTAACTCAAGGGAGGAGAAAGTATGCCGCGCAACATGAAGCGTATGGGAACGGGGGGATTTACCATGGTGGAGCTGATGGTGGTGGTGGCCATTGTCGGTATCCTGGCGGCGTTGGCCATCCCCCAGTTCAGCGAATACCGGCAGCGGGGGCTGAATGCCTCGGCCCTGAGCGACCTGATGAACCTGAGTTCATCCCAGGCGATGTTTTATGTCGATCGCTGGATGTACGCGGCAACCCACGATCATGGCGACGTCGATGTGCAACTTGACGCGATTAAAACCCAAGGCGACCTGCTGGAAGGTTCCAGCGACAGCTCGCGGGTACTGGCCCAGTTCGTCAGCGACACCCATTATGAAGTACCCCTTTCCCTGGGCAATCAGGTCCTGATTCAGGCCAATACGAGCACCGGCGGCATTTCCTTTGTCGCGGCAAGCAAGCACAGTATGGGCAACACCCTCTATGGCACCGGCAGCGAGACCTCCATCACCTATCGCGACCTTGATAGCCTCGGCCCGGGCCAGGGCGACGGCGGGGAAGAACTGCTCAGCGACTATCTGCCGGACGTGGATCCGAAGAATAATCCCTTTGCCGACCCCGACGCCCCCGGTGCTTGGCAAGCCATGTAAGCAGAGGCCCTCCGGAGGATTTCTTCATGCCTGAACAGCGCCGGGTCATCGTGGTTCTGGACACCTATGAATGCAACGGCTGCGGCGGCTGCGCCGATCTCTGCCCGGAGGTCTTCCGCCTGGATGAAAGCGGCGCCAAGGCCGAGCTGCTGGTCTTCGACTGCCTGCCCCTGACCCCGGAACTGGCGGAGGCGGTG
>PWOG01000050.1 GCA_003557565.1 Desulfobulbaceae bacterium | reverse complement strand
TATGGCTGCGAAATATTCACTGGCATCTGCTGATCGCCGGTCTCTCCCTGCTGTTTCCGGTGCTTCTCTACCGGAGCCGGCACCTTGATGACAACACCCTGACCAACTGGCAGTGGGTGTTCCAGAACGCCGCCGACCCCGAATTTGCCAATTTTGCCAACCCCAGGTCTGTTTCTTTTTCTGCTGGCCTTTTGCGCCTGCCTGCTCTTTCTGGATTCCCCGGAAGTGATCGTGGACGCCTCCCGTTACTTCATCCAGGCCAAAAGCTTCAGCGAGCACGGCCCGCTGTATTTTTTCCGGGAGTGGGGCGGAGATATTTTCGCCTGGACCGACCTGCCCCTGATGTCCATCCTCTACGGCATGCTGTTTACCGTTTTCGGGGAAGCCCGGCTGGCCGCCCAACTGCTAAACGCCCTGATGTTCGCCCTGACGGCCCTGCTCATCGTCCAGCTGGGACGGGATCTGTGGGACGAGGAAACGGGACAGGCCGGGGCCCTGCTCTTTTTGGGCTTTCCCTACCTTTACAGCCAGACCCCCCTGCTGCTGGTTGATATCGGCACCATGTTCTTCCTGCTGCTGGCCATGGCCTCCCTGCACCGGGCCATGACCCGCGGCGGGGCATATTACATCACCCTTACCTGCGTGGCGGTGATCGGTGTTTTCCTGGTCAAATATTCCGCCTGGCTGCTGCTCTCGGGTCTGATCCCGATCTTTCTCTACTCCCTGAGTCCCGACTGGCGCCGGGCCACCCTCCGGGCCACAGCGGCCCTGCTGCCGGCGGTGCTCTGCGTGGGAGCCGTTTTCTGGGGACAACGGGAGATTATGGCCGAGCAGATCACCCTGCTGCTGGAATTCCAGCGCCCGGCCCTGCGCGAGGGCTGGACCGAGAGCCTGATTTCCACCTTCTTTTTCCAGACCCACCCCCTGCTTACCGCCGCCCTGCTCTACTCCCTCTACCGGGCCGGCCGGCTGCGTGATCTGCGCTATCCGGTCGTGGCCTGGCTGGTAATCCTGGTGCTGGTGATTTTGGAGTTGCGCCGGATCCGCTACTCGATCCCGATTTTCCCGCTGCTGGCCCTGCTGGCCGGCTACGGCTTGCGGGACCTGGCCGACCCCGCCCTGCGCCGCCACCTGCTGGTGGTCATCGCCGGCTCCTCACTGCTCCTGGCCTGGGGAGCGTTTCTGCCCTTTACCCAGAGCATGGGAGATCGCAACCTGCAGCAGGCCGGCCGCTTCCTGAACACCCTGCCCCAGGAAGAGACCGGGGTGGTGGTCCTGGCCGCGGAAGACCCGGTTATGGATCCCAGAGTGACCCTGCCACTGCTTGATCTTTTCACCCACAAGGAGCCGTTCCTCATTCCCCTGCCGGAACCGGCCCCGCCTCCGCCCGGGGTAGCCCAGTCCCCTCTGCGCTTTACCTGGGAGATGAACCTGCCGGATTTTTACCAGCCTCCCCCAGAACCGCTGCTGCCCGAGGTACTGGTGATCATCAAAGGCAGCCCGGGTGCCCTGATTCCACCGGAGATGACCGTAAAATTAAGAGGCTACCGGGAACTTGGTCGCTTTGCCGCCGACGCCGGCATTTTTCAACACCACCCCCTGGTTTTGATATATGGAGCCAGCAAAACGACTAACCCCTTGCCCGACCGGTAAAGTTGATGACCTCGCAAAAAACCGCCATCTTGGTTAGCCAGCAACTCAGAATCAAAGAGCTTCAGAGCGCGCCCGGTCGGCGGTGGCGGTTTTTGCGAGGCCATCAAAATTAACATTTTTTATTTTGCAAAATGAGGAACAATCACATAATATGGGTGCCAATTTTTTTATTGTGGCCATGGCCATTTTATTTTAGTAAGAAGTAAATCGGCTGCACAGGCTGGCCATACTGGCAACAAACGGTCACTGGGAGGATCGGGGCAGCGGCTGCTTCCACCTTGCAGGATATGCCACTATGTGTCAGCCAACTGGGTTCAGGCGGAACAATTGGGTCTGTTCAGGGGTCTTTTTCTACGACAGTGACGCACTGACAACCACAAATTTCACAATGCACAAGGAGGTTCCAGGATGAAAATTTCACGTATGGTTGGAATGTTGGTAATAGCCGGCATGCTCGGTTTGGTGGCCTTTCAGGGCCAGGTAGCCGGTCCCACTGAAGTTCAGGCTGGCGGTTACGGTCAGCCTCAGCAGCAGGGAGGCGGTTATGGTCAGCCGCCGGCAGGTGGCGGTTACGGACAACCTCAGCCGGGCAAAAAGGACAAAAAAGACGAGGACAAAGATAAGCGCAGAAGCCCGGGTGGTTATGGTCAGCCGCCGGCGGGTGGCGGTTATGGCCGCTAAAGCCTAGCACCAAGTGAAGAACAGCGCGGAAGATGCACCGCCTTTAGAGGAGGAAGGACATCTTCCGCGCGTTTTTTAAGTAACTTTAACCTCAAGGGAACAGGAGAGGGTATGAGCGAAGGAAACGTGCTTGGTCAGCAAGCCAAGGAACTGTACAAGATTCTCTGCCAGGACAAATGGAACCCTTACACCACCGGCATTCTCATCGCCTTTTTGAGCGTGGTGCTTGCCGCCTGGTACACCTCCTGGGGAGCCACCGGCGCGGTGCAGAACTGGGGCGACTGGATTCTTT
>PWOG01000011.1 GCA_003557565.1 Desulfobulbaceae bacterium | reverse complement strand
CCTCAGTGAAGGGGTCTGGTCGTTCAACGAACGGATGATCCGGTTGCAGTTGCAGAGTATCCTGGATCTGCCCGATATCCGGTATCTTGAAATTCGCCGCGAGGGGGAACCGCCCGTGGTGGTTGGCGAGCCGGTGGAGGGGCGCAGCCGGGAGCATGAATTTCCCTTAAGCTACAGCCACCGCGGACGGGAGGTGGACCTGGGCAGCCTGCATGTGGCGGTGGGTTTCGACCAGGTTTACGACCGTCTATGGAGCCGGGTGCTGGTTATTTTGGCCACCCAGGGAGTGAAAACCTTCTTTGTTTCCACCTTTATCTTTTTCCTTTTCCATTTCCTGGTTGGTCGGCATCTGGCTGGGCTGGCAGCCTATGCCCGCTCGCTCAAATTCAACGGTCTGGATTACCCCCCGGTGCTGTCCCGCGGCGCCGGATCCGATCGCGACGAGGTGGGCCAACTGGTGTCGGCCCTCAATGAAATGCGTCAGGCCCTGCAGGCCGAAAGTGATCGGCGGGAGAAGATGGCCGCTCAGTTGCGCCACGCCCAGAAAATGGAGGCGGTGGGAACCCTGGCCGGCGGTGTTGCACATGATTTCAACAATATCCTGACCCCTATTATCTGCTACTGCGAACTGGCCAAAAAACAGCTGGGGCCCGAGGAACTGGAAAAGTTTCAGATTGAGGAGATTCTGCAGGCGGCCCGGCGGGCCCGGGACCTGGTGCGGCAGATATTGACTTTCAGCCGCCATCAGGCCCTTGATGATCAGGAGCGCTCCCTGCTGGACCTGTGCCCGGTGATCAAGGAAAACATCAAGCTGCTGCGCTCATCTTTACCCTCTACCATTGAAATTCGTCAGGATCTGGCTGAGGATTGCGGGCTCGTGCGGGCTGATTTGACCCAGATCCAGCAGGTGGTGCTGAATCTTTGCACCAACGCCGCCCACGCCATGGAGGAAAAGGGCGGAATTCTTGAAATCGCCTTGCGCCGAGAGAAAATCGACCGGCAGGAGCAGATCGGCCGGGAGTCTTTGCCTCCCGGGGACTATGCCTGTCTGTCGGTGAGCGATACTGGCACGGGCATGGATGCCGCCACCCGGGAGCGGATTTTCGAGCCCTATTTCACCACCAAGGAACAGGGCCGGGGCACCGGCCTGGGTCTGCCTCTGGTGTTCGGCATCGTCAAGGGGCACGGAGGGGGATTGACGGTATACAGCGAGCCCCGCAAGGGTACGGTGGTCCGGGTTTATCTGCCCCTGGCGGAAACAGCCGCAAATGGTTCGGCCGTGGTGGCGGACCGGGGCGATCAGACGTCTCCGCCCCGGGGCAGAGAACGCGTCCTGGTGGTGGATGACGAGAAAAAGATCGTGGAGATGCTGGTAAGGTTGCTGGAGTACCTGGGCTACAGGGTCGAGGCGGTGGCCGACAGCCGTCAGGCCCTGGAGATGGTCCGCCGTGATCCGCAGGGTTTTGACCTGGTGATCAGCGACCAGACCATGCCGGGTCTCACCGGTGGTGAACTGGCCCGGGCTCTGCGGGAGATCCGGCCCGAACTGCCGGTTATTATCTGTACCGGCTTCAGTGAACAAATGACCGCAGAAGAGGCTGAGCGCGCGGAAATTCAGGGGTTTATCATGAAGCCCTTTAGCTTGAACGATATCGCCCATCTGGTGCGGCGGGTTCTGGATCAATAATCCCCGCCCAACGATGACAACCTAGAAGGGCAGGCGCCGCCGCAGTTCGTCCTTGAGCTGTTCTTCCAGTCTTTCTTCCGGCTTTTGCTCTTCCGCCTCGGGGTCTTCATCCGGCCGCTCCGGAACCCCCAGCAAACCTTCCAGGGCGCGAACGCCCTCCTGGCGCAGCTGATCCTCCAGCCGCAGCAGGTTTTCCTTTAGTTTTTGCTGGGCGGCGTCGCCCAGGGAGGGGCGGAAAGTGAGATCATCGAAGGTGCCGCGGACCCGGATGGGCACCGAAATTCCGCGCAGGGCCTCAAGCTCCGCGCCTTCCTGGCCCTCGGCGGTGCCGACCACGGTGGCGGTCAGCAGGTAGTCGACCTCCTCGCTGACCAGGTGGGCGGAACCTTTGCCGGCAACCCGGAGCAAAGGCGACATCAGG
Source organism: Desulfobulbaceae bacterium (assembly GCA_003557565.1). Lineage (GTDB taxonomy): Bacteria > Desulfobacterota > Desulfobulbia > Desulfobulbales > Desulfurivibrionaceae > Desulfurivibrio. Next base: position 8,456 of record PWOG01000011.1, on the reverse strand, counting down.
CTCAGATCAGGGTTGCTGATCAGGCCCTTTTCAATCCGGGCGCTGCCGGTAAGGGAGGTGAAGTCGGTAACCTCCTCCGGTTCGGCGGCCAGGGTGCGGCTCTCGACCAGAGCCCGGGTTTGACGAAGCAGCCGGCCGATATTTATCCCCACCACAGCACCGTCCTTGAACTCAAAACTGGCCTCACCGTCAAGTTGAGCTTTTAAATCGTCGATTTCCGCTCCCCTGGTGTTGAGGTCATAACTGATGTTGGCCCGGCCCCGGATTTTTTCCTTGCTGCCGGTTAAATCTCGCAGCAGGGGCCCGGCCTGGATGCCGCTCAAGCGATTGGTGGTGGCAATCTCGGGCAGCTCCGGCCGGGCGTCAATGGCGATGGTGCTGACCATTTCCCCCTGATAGAGGTCGGCGTTAAGGGGGGCCACATTGATCTGCCCGTCCCTGGCCTTGATCCCCATGATGAAATCCTCGATCCGCAGGCCGGAAATTTTGAGTCTGGCGATCCGCAGGTTGCCGTCCAGGCGCAGCTGACGCAGCAGCTCCACGGGCAGCAGGGCGGCACCGGCGGCGGCGGCTTCCGGAGTTGCCGGCTGCTGGTCACTCTCCGGCGGCAGATAACGATCAAGGTCAATATCGTCGATATCGATGTTGAAGGCCAGATCCTGGCGCTCCAGGTCGTGCATTGTTATTTCTCCCTCGATGTTGGTATCATCCAGGGTCACCGCCAGGGGTTTGACGGTGAATTGGTTCGGGGTGCCGCTGATCACGGCGTTCAGGGCCAGGCTGGTCAGGACCTGGGAATCGGCGGTCTCCGGCAGTTCCGCGTCCAGGATGGTCAGCAGCCGGCGGGCATTGAAGGGGGCCAGGGCCAGGTCCAGATCGAAGTCGGGTTCGTCGGACAGGATCTCCCGGGCGGTCAGGCCCGCCGTCACCTCCAGGCCCAAAGCCCGGGCGGTTAAATTGCTTGCCGTCAGCCGCTGCTCGTCCAGATCGGCGGTGAAGTCGGTTGCCAGGCTGAAAGTGTGCTGTCCGGCGTCGTCGGCCCGCTGGGCCAGATTCCAGAGTTCGGCTCCGAGGGCTGGTTCATCGTTGACCCGCACCTCAGGACCGCCCTGGAAAGCGCTGGCTACCTTGAGCAGTCGCGGCAGATCGTCGCCGGCGATCCTTGCCCGGCCTGCCAGGGCGGGCATTTCCGCGTCCAGCTTGCTCAGGCGCGCTTCCGCGTCCAGTTCGGTGGCCAGTCCCTGGAAGTGCAGCCGGGGAATGACGATGTCCTCGCCTTCGCTGGAGAAGGTGGCCTCCGCCATCAGGCTCCGGTCATCCAGGCCGGCCAGGGCCCGGCTCAGGGCGTCCTGGTCGGCTTCCGGCTGGAGCCGGGCGGCGACGGCCAGCAAGGCCGGCAGGTCCGGACCTTCGGCGATGATCCCGCCCTGAACCTCGGGCCGGGAAGAATGAATTTCGTCCGCCACCAGGTGGCCGTTGATGGTGGTGCCCAGCAGCCGGGCCTCCAGGCTGGGGATCAAGATCTGTCCCTGGCCGGGATCGACGCTGAATTCCGTGGCCAGGCGGATGCTTCTCTCCTGGACGCCGGCCAGTTGGTCTGCCAGGGGGGATTCGAAAATTTCCAGCAGTTGCACCAGGTCGGCGATATTCACCGTCACTTCTCCCTGGCAGCCGGGAATGTCGGCCTCCAGGTCATGCATGCTCACCTGGGCCTGAATCATGGTGCCCAGGCCTTCCAGCCGGAAATCCTCGATTTCCGCCCGACCCGTTGCATGGTCCAGCTCCAGAAGGGTGTGCAGGTTAAGATCGGCCTGGTCGCCGGGAACGGTGGGGCCGCGGAAGGAGGCCGTCACCTCCAGGGGTTGGGCTGCATACCGGCCGGCCCGCAGATCATAAAGCAGAGTGGCCCGGGCGCCGGCGTCAACCTCCAGTTCCGGCTGGTTGGCGGTGGCCGTGAAGTCCAGTTCCATCTCAATGGGCTCTCCGAAGGTCAGGGCGCCGACCAAAAGCCGCAGATCGCTGACTTGGGCTTGCTGGCCGGATTGATGATCGCGCCAGTTGATGGTGACGTCATCGATCTCGACCCCGCCCAGGGCCAGGGCCGCAAAGGGCATTTCCTCTTTTTTGGGCGGCTCGTCGGGCTCCGGCTTGGGCTCCGGCTCTTCGACCAGATCTTCCCAGTTGCCCACCCCTTCCTGGTTGCGCTCCAGATTCACCAGCAGGCCGGAAATTACCAGGGTGTCCATGTGGATTTGGGAGCGGATCAGGGGCCAGGTGGCCACCGAGAAGCGAAAACTCTCCAGGCTGAGGAAGGGTTCGGTTTCAAACCCCGGAGCGTTGCTCAGCTGCAGGGGCCCGCCGTTAAGATACAGCCGGGGCCACAGCCCCCACTCCAGATCACCTTGGATCTGCAGTTCGCGGCCGGTTTGGTCATAAACCATTTGGGCGATCCGGTCATGATGGCGGTTGATGTCGATGAGGTTTACCGCCGCCACCAGCGCGATGATCAGCAACAGGAGAAGGCCGGCGATGGTCAGCAGAGCGATTTTGACGTATTTCATGACGACTGATTCCCGGTAATTTTGATAAGTTTGCTATAACCGTTTGAACCATTGGTGCTCCGGCGACCTGCAGCCGGCGGAATAGACGGCCACCAATGGCCGGCTATTCGGCTTTTCGCGGCGTCGACCACGGAAGATTTTTGCTTCCTCACACCAGGTCGGTGGGGCGGTGAAGCGCGGCGCAACCTGGCCCATGTTACCATACATAAACAGTGAAAATGGATCAATTTTTTGCGGGTAATAAAAAAATCCGGCCGCTGGCTCCGGCAGGATCTGGCGCTCACCAGGGAGGCGCGGCGGGCAGTCGGGGTCAGCGACCCGGACGACAGCCGGGGGCAACCCCGACGTGGTCGACCGGGCGGGTGATCAGGATCCCGCCGGCCAGAATCGGCGGAATACCCGCCAACTGCCAGGCTCCCGGAACTTCGTGAAGGATGAAGAAGGCAAAGGTCATGGCGAACAACGGCGCAAGGGCGGTCATGGCGCTGATTTTGGTAACCGTGAGCCGGTGCAGGGCTTCTATCCAGTAGATTTTGGACAATCCCATCAGGAAAATCCCGTTGATCAGCATCAGCCACCAGATGGCCTCCAGGTCTGCCGCACTCGGCAGTGGGGCGAAAATCAAGGCCAGCACCAGGGTGACGGGCAGGCTGCTGACGGTGCGGACAAAAAGCAGAGTGTTGGCGTGGACGTGCCGACGGGCCCTTTGCTGGTAGCGGTTGCCGATGGGGGCCGTCATGGCCGCTAGCAGCACCAGCAAGTCGCCCCTGTTGAGCCCTGCTTCACCGGGGAAAAGCACCAGAAAGGCGCCGATGCTCATCAGCCCGGCGCCGGCCAGGTGGATGGGGCTCATCTTTTCGCCCTGCAGGATGTTGAAATAGAGAAAGGCGAAAAAAACCTGCAGAAATAAGATCAGGGCCGCATTGCCCGCAGTGGTGAATGACAGACCGGTGAAAAGCAGGACATAAACCAGCGCGATGTAAAACGACGACCAGGCCAGATCTTTCCAGGCCCGGCGGCGCCTCAGCTCTGGCCAGAGACTCCGGCGGCGCCGGGTCCAGCCGCTCATCATGACCGCGAAAAAAACCGTGGCCACGGCCAGGGTCAGGCCCATGGACCACAGCGGAGCCACATAGGGGTAACTCAGCAGGGTGACAATGGGAAACCAGCCCCAGAGGAACTCTTCGGCCAGCAGATACAGCTCCCCCTTTCTCTGTTCACTGATCATATGTGTCCAAACGTATGGGGGCGGTGATCACCCCAGGGCAAAGGCGATAATTTCCAGTCATGGCGTTTATCCCGGGTTGCTTTTAAAGCCGGGGTCCGGCCCGGCCGGGTTTAGCAAAACCTCCGGATCGAGCTGAAGAAACACTACGGGCAAAAAAAACAATTGTCAAACCCGGTCGGTGCTCACAGCTGCTGTCTGTCAGGACATAAAACCTTCTTTACCTGCCTTGACAAGCCCGACAGCCATACTTAACTTTCAGCCTGATCACGGAATTACCGCAACATCGCGAAAAAAACGGGCTGTCCGGAGGGCGGGCCGCTGTGCTTTGTCCACGCCCTGGCTGAGTCTCGGCTCGTTTTATGTTTACGGAGGAACTTGTGAGTATGGACGAAAAAGAAAAGATGGAAAACCCGGAAACGGAATCCAGGGCCGAAGCCGAAGCCGAAGCCGAAACAAGCGCTGAAGGCTATCTGCAGACCTCCGGCGAAGAGGCGGAGGAGGGCACCGACGACCTGCTGGTGCAGTTGAGCGAGGCCCGCAGCGAGGCCCATGACCTGGAAGACCGGATGCTGCGGCTGGCCGCCGAGTTTGAAAATTACAAAAGGCGGGCGCAACGTGAACGGGAGACTGCCGCCAAGTACGCCGAAGAGGATCTTTTAAAGGAATTGCTGCCTTCTTTGGACAACCTGGAACGGGCCATTGATCAGGGCCGCAATACCGGTGATGCCTCCGCGCTGCTGGAGGGGGTGGAAATGACCCAGCGGGTGCTGATGGCCAGTCTGGAGAAGTTCGGCCTTAAACCACTGGCAAGCAAGGGCGAGGTTTTTGACCCCAACTACCACGAGGCCATGGCCATGGAGCCCAGCGACGAGGCTCCGGCCAATACCATCATCAATGAATATCAGCGGGGATATTTTTACAAGGATCGTCTCCTGCGGGCGGCCAAGGTGGTGGTTTCCAGCGGTTCCGAGTCAGGCGGTGGGCAGTGAGCGTAACCGCGCCCAGCCCGAAAGTCGGCTGAAAAGCCGGCTGCTGTAAATCAAAAAAAGAAGTTTCCGGGGGCAGAGTTGCCGGGATGTTTTGGTTTGGTGGTTGTTGCGCGGAACATGCAGTGCATACATAAACAGAATTGGCAGTGAATACATTGAATTGGCCGTAAGGCCTGGATATTTTTAGACAAGGAGATTTGATCATGGGAAAGATCATTGGAATTGATTTGGGAACGACAAACTCATGCGTGGCGATCATGGAGGGTGGTGACCCCAAGGTGATCACCAACGCCGAGGGCAGCCGGACCACCCCGTCGGTGGTGGCCTTCAACGACGCCGGCGAGCGTCTGGTGGGGCAGGTGGCCAAGCGGCAGGCGGTAACCAACTCCAGCCGTACTCTGTATGCCATTAAACGCTTGATCGGCCGCAAGTTCACCGATGCCGAGGTGAAAAAAAGCGTCGAGATCAGCCCCTACAAGATCGTCGAGGGCAGCGGCGGCGATGCCGCCGTCGAGGTGGACGGCAAGGTTTACGCGCCGGCGGAAATTGCCGCCATGGTGCTGGGCAAGATGAAGCAGACCGCCGAGGATTACCTGGGCGAGAAGGTTACCGATGCGGTGATCACCGTGCCGGCCTACTTCAACGACTCCCAGCGCCAGGCCACCAAGGATGCCGGCCAGATCGCCGGCCTCAACGTGCAGCGGATAATCAACGAGCCCACCGCCGCGTCCCTGGCCTACGGCCTGGACAAGAAGAGCGAGGAGAAGATCGCGGTCTTCGACCTGGGTGGCGGCACCTTCGACGTCTCCATCCTGGAGATCGGCGACGGCGTTTTCGAGGTCAAGTCCACCCATGGTGATACCTTCCTGGGCGGCGAGGATTTTGACCTGCTGATTGTTGAATGGCTGGCCGATGAGTTCAAGCGCGACCAGGGTATTGATCTGCGCCAGGACAAGATGGCCCTGCAGCGGCTGAAAGAAGAGGCGGAAAAGGCCAAGATGGAGCTGTCCTCCACCATGGAAACCGAGATCAATCTGCCCTTCATCACTGCCGACGCCTCCGGGCCCAAGCACCTCAACATCAAGCTGAGCCGCTCCAAGCTTGAGTCCCTGGTGGCGGATCTCGTCGAGCGGACCGAGGGCCCCTGCCGCACCGCCCTCAAGGACGCCGGGATCAACGCCTCGGAAATCGACGAGGTCATTCTGGTGGGTGGTATGACCCGGATGCCCAAGGTCCAGGAAAAGGTCAAGGAGATCTTCGGCAAGGAGCCCCACAGGGGGGTTAATCCCGACGAAGTGGTGGCCATCGGGGCCGCCATCCAGGGCGGGGTGCTCCAGGGTGATGTCAAGGACGTCCTGCTGCTCGACGTCACGCCGCTGTCGCTGGGTATTGAAACCCTGGGTGGGGTAATGACCAAGCTCATTGAAAAGAACACCACCATTCCCGCCAAGAAAAGCCAGGTCTTTTCCACTGCGGCGGACAACCAGCCGGCGGTTTCCATCCACGTGCTCCAGGGTGAGCGGGAGATGGCCTCGGGCAACAAGACCATCGGCCGTTTCGACCTGGCCGACATCCCGCCCGCACCCCGCGGGGTGCCCCAGATCGAGGTGACCTTCGATCTGGACGCCAACGGCATCCTCCATGTGTCCGCCAAGGATATGGGCACCGGCAAGGAGCAGTCCATCAAGATCCAGGCCTCCAGCGGACTTTCCGAGGAGGAGATCGAGAAGATGCAGAAGGACGCCGAGGCCCACGCCGAGGAGGACCGCAAGCGCAAGGAGCTGGTCGAGGTTCGCAACCAGGCCGATTCCCTGGTTTACTCCACGGAAAAGAGCCTGAAAGAACTGGGCGACAAGGTGGATGCCGAGACCAAGAGCAATATCGAAAACGAAGTGGCCAACCTCAAAAAGACCATGGAAGGCGACGACATCGAGGCGATCAAGAAGGGCATTGAAACCCTGACCCAGGCCTCGCACAAGCTCGCCGAAACCATGTACTCCCAGACCGGCGGCCAGCCGGGCGGCCCCGAGGCCGGTGGTGCCGAAGATGCCGCCGCCGGCGGCAAGGGTGATGAAGACGTGGTTGACGCCGACTACGAAGAGGTCAAGGAAGACAAGGACAAATAAACAAACCTTAAACCTCGCAGTTATTTTATAACCGTTTTAAAAAAACGGGGGCGCAGAAAAAGATTGCCTGCGCCCCCGTTTTTTTTTAACTTTTCATGCTTTCCTCAAACCTGTTGCTGACCCTCTTAAATGACTGCCGCCGGTGAGCGGCAAGCAAAACCAATGGATCATTTAAATTATGCGAGTCCTTTCCGGTATTCAGCCTTCGGGGCAGTTGCACATCGGCAACTATTTCGGCATGATGCGGCCGATGATCGCCAATATGGCCGACAACGAACTTTACGCCTTCATTGTCGACCTCCACGCCCTGACCTCGGTGCATGACCAAAAGCAACTGGCCGCCGGGACCATGGAAGCGGCGGTGGATTTCCTCTCCCTGGGCCTGGATCCCGAGCGCTGCATCTTCTGGGTCCAGTCCGATGTACCCGAGGTGACCGAACTGACCTGGGTGCTTTCCACCCTCACCCCCATGGGGTTGCTGGAGCGCTGTCATTCCTACAAGGATAAAATCGCCAAAGGGATCGCCCCCAACCACGGGCTTTTTGCCTATCCCGTGCTGATGGCCGCCGATATCCTGCTCTACCAGGCCCAGCGGGTGCCCGTGGGCAAGGATCAGAAGCAGCACCTGGAGGTGGCCCGGGATATCGCCCATAAATTCAACTCCCTGTTCGGCGAGACCTTCGAGTTGCCCGAAGCGGTGATCGACGATGACCTGGCAGTGGTGCCGGGGCTGGACGGGCAGAAGATGTCCAAGTCCTACGGCAACACCATTCCCATCTTTGCCGGGGAAAAAGAGCTGAAGAAGCGGGTGATGGCCATTGTCACCGACTCCACCCCGCCGGAGGAGCCCAAGGATCCCGATAAGTGCAATCTTTATAATATCTATAAACTTTTCGCTCCCGCCGATCGCCTGGCCCAGGTCCGGGATCTTTACCTGGGCGGCGGCGCCATGTATGGTAAAATTAAACTGGAGTTGCTGGAAATCCTTTGGGAGTATTTCCGGCCGGCCCGGCAGCGCCGGGAGCAGTTGCTGGCGGAGCCCGACCAGGTGCGGGAAATTCTGCGGCAGGGGGCGGAGAAGGCCCGGGCCCGGGCGGTTCCCACCCTGGAGCAGGTCCGCCGGCGGGTAGGGTTGGTTTATTGATAAGCTGACGGGGGCACCGCATCTTGCACCCGCCCCTGACCGCTTACAGGACAACCCCTGTGACTGGTTGTGTTTATTGATCAGGGAGGAGCGGTGATGCAGAGAAACACCAGAATCAAGCTGAAAATTGGGCTCGCCCTGGGGCTGGCCCTGCTGGCCCTTGTGGTTATTCTGCAAAATGTCGAGCCATTGACGGTTCAACTGCTTTTTGCCACCGTGACCATGCCCCGGGCCGCCCTGCTGGCCATCACGCTGCTCATCGGCTTTGTCATCGGGGCGCTGGTGGCCCTGGCTTACCGACGCCGGTAAGCGATCACAGGGCACACGTAACCGTTCAGCAGCACCGCATCTTCGGGCGATCAGCCAGGCTTACGTACAGGGGGTACGCTGCGCCTGGCTGATCGCCCG
>PWOG01000289.1 GCA_003557565.1 Desulfobulbaceae bacterium | reverse complement strand
GTAGTGGCCGCCTTGGACGCCGGAGGCGGCGCGGTGAACAAGGTCGCGTTCCTGGCTCACGGCCCGGAGGATGGCTTGGAGGCGCTCGACATCCTGCGGGCCTGCGACAAGCCGACCATTTCCCTGGCGATGGGCGAGAGTGGGTTACTCAGCCGCCTGCTGGCGCGCAAATTCGGCGCGTTCGGCACGTTCGCCTCCTTGAGGCCCGGGGAGGAATCCGCACCAGGCCAGCCTACCATCGATCAGCTCCGTCGGCTCTACCGATGGGATCGCATCGGGCCCGCGACACGCGTCTTCGGGGTCGTGGGCTGCCCGGTCAGCCACTCCATGAGCCCGGCCATCCACAACGCCGCCTTTGCCGCCTGCGACCTGGACAAGGTTTACGTGGCCCTGCCCGCCTCCGACGCCGCTGGGGCGGTAGAGGCCATCCGCAGCCTCGGTATCCGCGGGGCCAGCGTCACCATTCCCCACAAGGAGGCGGTGATCCCCCGACTTGATTCGGTGGACCCGGTGGCCCGCCGCATCGGCGCGGTCAACACCATTGTCCGCGCCGAGGACGGCACTCTGCACGGCGCCAACACCGACTGGGTGGGGGCCAACCAGGCCCTGGCCGAGGCCCTGGAGCTGGCCGGATCCCGGGTGCTGCTGCTGGGCTCCGGCGGCTCGGCCCGGGCCATCGGGTTCGGCCTCCAAGAAGCCGGGGCGGAAGTGATCCTGGCCAGCCGGACCCCGGAGAAAGGCAGGGAACTGGCCGGGCAGCTGGGCTGCCAGTGGGTGCCCCTGGACCAGGCCGGGGAGCAAAAGGCCGATGCCCTGGTCAACGCCACCTCGGTGGGCATGAGCCCCAACGCCGATGCCAGCCCGGTGCCGGCCGGCGCCCTGGCCGCCTTCCCGGTGGTGATGGATATCGTTTATTCACCGCTGGAGACCAGGCTGCTGCGACAAGCGGCGGCGGCGGGCTGCCGCTGCATCGACGGCCTGGCCATGCTGCTCTACCAGGGCGCGGCCCAGTTCACCATGTGGACCGACCGTCCGGCTCCCCTGGAGGTTATGCGCCAGGCTCTATTATCCCGGATGTAAAAGCGGGGTAAACGAACTGTACGTTTACAGCCCGTTATATCAACAGTTATTTGGTCCTGGTGAACAGCTGCTAAAGTTAGAACACCCTGTGACCGTTTATATTCAAATATGATTTGATGAGGCAGAGTAATGACCGACAGCAAAGCCCGGCAGAAAATCACTGTCTCCGGCCCCATCGAGGCCACCGTCCAGGTGCCCGGCTCCAAGAGCATCACCCAGCGGGCTTTGATAGCCGCCGCCCTGGCCAGGGGCAAAAGCATCCTCCATGGCCCGCTGGCCAGCGAGGACACCGACTACACCGCCAAGGCCCTGCTGGCCATGGGAATCGTCATCGACGAGGGCCGGGACAAATGGCGGATCTACGGCCAGGGGGGGGTGATCGCGCCCCCGGCCACCGAGATCTTTCTGGGCAACAACGGCACCGCCACCCGCTTTCTCACCTCGGTGGCGGCCCTGGGGCGAGGAATCTTTTTGATTAACGGCGACCAGCGGATGGCCGAACGGCCCATCGAGCCCCTGATTCAGGCCCTGCGGGGCTGGGGCGTGAAGATCCGCAGCATCAACGACACCGGCTGCCCGCCCCTGGAGATCCAGGCCGACGGCCTGGCCGGCGGCCCCACCGTGCTGCCCGAGGGCAAAAGCAGCCAGTATCTCTCCTCCCTGCTGCTGGTGGCCCCCTACGCCCGCCGGAACGCCGAACTCACGGTGGAAGGCGAGGTGCTCTCCAAGCCCTACGTCAACATGACCCTGGCGGTGATGCGGGATTTCGGCATCGAAGCGGAGGCGGCGTCGGAACTCAACCATTTCCGGATCCCCCAGGGCTGCTACCAGGGCGGGGAATACCGGGTGGAAGGCGACGCCTCCAGCGCCTCCTACTTCTGGGCCGCCGCCGCCGTCACCGGCGGCCGGGTGACGGTGGCCAACGTGCCCTTCCCGTCTCTCCAGGGCGATGCGGTGCTGGTGGATATCCTGGGCCAAATGGGCTGCCGGGTGGATCGCGGCGACCAGGGCATCAGCGTGGCCGCCCCCGACGAACTGCGAGGGGTGGAAGTGGACATGGGCGACTGCCCGGACGTGGTGCCTACCCTGGCGGTGGTGGCGGCCCTGGCCCGGGGCCGGACGGTGATCCGCAATATCGCCCATCTGCGGATCAAGGAATGCGACCGCCTGGGAGTCATGGCCGCAGAACTGGCCAAACTGGGGGTTAAAACCGAGGAAGGCCCCGATTATCTGGTCATCGAGGGCGCGGGCCGCAACCACAGCTACCACGGGGCCGAAATCGCCACCCACAACGACCACCGGATCGCCATGAGCTTCGCCGTGGCCGGCCTGGCCATCCCCGGGGTGGTCATCGAAAACCCCGGCTGTGTCGGCAAGTCGTTCCCGGACTTCTGGCAGCGTTTTACCTCGCTGACCCCGTAACCGACTGCACGGCCTGCATCTGTACGTGAGCCGGCTCGCTCGCCGCTTTCGGCTGTACCCCGTTATTGCTTACCTCGCTTCACAGCCCGGCGTTTTTCAACAGCACCCGGACCAGGGGATCATCGGGCGGGGTCTCGTCG
>PWOG01000116.1 GCA_003557565.1 Desulfobulbaceae bacterium | reverse complement strand
CTCTGTTTCAGGTGGAAAAGCTGGGGGTCTTACGGATTTGCGGTGGTTAGCGAGCTGATTTTACGGTATTGTAACCCTGCGAATGGTTCGTTCCGGTTAAACTCCTGTCTAACCGGAAACCACTGTCTGTAGCCCCTTTTTTTGAGGATTAAAGCGATGGCAGCGTCCAGCGGTGGCTCGACCGCCGCACGTAACAACGCCGGGGATTGTCCGGCAAAGCCTTCCTCCTGGCCGCTTCGGGCTGGTTTTCTGCAGTTTCGGGTGCGGTTTGGCGATCCCGGTGCCAATCTGGCCGAGGTGCGGCAACGGCTGGCCGCTCTGGCGCCGGCTCCGGCCACCCTGGTGCTGCTGCCGGAGCTGTGGTCCGGCGGCTTTTGCTACCGGGATCTGGCCCGGCAGGCCGCCGAAACGCCGGCTCTGCTGGCGGCCCTGGTTGCCGAGGCCGGCCGGTATGGGATCTTTCTGGCCGGCAGCCTGCCCGAGGCCGGATCGGCCAACAACATTCCCAGCTCCGTGGGTAATCAGCGGTTTTCCTCCGGCGTGAGCGTCCAGGGGGGGGCGCAAGATGGGGCGATCTCTGAATGCATATACAACACCCTGTTTCTGGTGGGGCCGGAGGGAGTGGTGGACCGGTATCGCAAGCAGCAGCTTTTTGCTCCCATGGCCGAGCCCGACCATTTCCGGGCCGGCGGTCAGCCGGCCAGCCCGCTGGCCGCTCCCTGGGGCCCGGTGGCCGGGCTGGTCTGTTTTGACCTGCGCTTTCCCGAACTGGCCGCCGCCCAGGTCCGCCAGGGGGCGACCATCCTGCTGATTTCGGCCCAGTGGCCCCTGGCCAGGCGGGAGCACTGGCGGACCCTGCTGCGGGCCCGGGCCATTGAAAACCAGATTTTCGTGGTGGCCTGCAATACCTGCGGCCGGGTGGGGGAGAACGATTTTGCCGGCAGCTCGACCATCATCGCCCCGGATGGTGAGATTCTGGCCGAGGCCGGCGAGGATGAAATCGACCTGACGGCGCCCCTTGATTTTTCCCGCCTGGTCGAAGCGCGCCGCCGCTTTATGACCGCCGGCGGTATCTGCCGCTAAGCCACCGTTCTGCAGCACCGCACCTTCGGGCGATCAGCCGGGATTGAGTCCCTGGGTATGCTGCGCCTGGTTGATCGTCCGAATCTGGGGCACTGCTGAACGGTGGCGCCACTAAACAGTAGCCGTCCATCTGTAATTTGCTGATTTAACGGGCCGTAAGCGTCTATCTAAACAGCGGCTTTCAACTGGCTTATGACCTTGGCGTAATCGTGCTGGCCAAATACCGCCGAGCCGGCCACGAAGATGTTGGCCCCGGCCTCCCGGATGGCGCCGATGCTGGCCGGGCTGACCCCGCCGTCGACTTCGATGCCGGTGGCAAGTCCCCGTTCGTCGATCATCCGTTTGAGGGCCCGGATTTTGTCCAGGGCCGAAGGAATGAAACTCTGGCCGCCGAAACCGGGGTTGACGCTCATCAGCATCACCAGGTCCACTTCCTCCAGCAGGTAATCCAGGCAACTCAAGGAGGTGGCCGGGTTCAGCACCACCCCCGCCTTTTTGCCCAGATCCTTGATCCGGTGCACACTCCGGTGCAGGTGGTAGCCGGTTTCGACATGGATGGTGATCCAGTCGGCCCCGGCGGCGGCGAAGGCATCCAGATGGCGCTCGGGTTCTTCGATCATCAGGTGGACATCCAGGGGCAGGTCGGTGATCCGGCGCACCGCCTCCACCACCGGCGGCCCGATGGTGATGTTGGGGACGAAACGGCCATCCATGACATCCACATGGATAACATCGGCCCCCGCCGCCGCCACCGCCGTCACTTCCTCGCCCAGGCGGGCGAAATCGGCGGAAAGGATGGAGGGGGCGATCAGGGGACGCCGCAGATCGTCGGTCTGGCTCATGATTATGGTTCCTTTTGATAAGTTCGGTAATCGCCCGGGGACGGTTACTGTGTGAGTGATCACGGAGCAAAATGGCAAGCGCCCGCAGGGTGCCGCAGGTGGTGGCGAGCGGGGATGGCGCTGCGTACATCAGTACGCGAGCCGGCCCGATCGCCGTAACCTGCGGTGCACTGTGATCGCTTAAGTTACTGTTGCTGTGGGGTCGCGGCCTCCGGTGTCGAAGGCGGCTCGCCGCCGATGGTCACCATCACGTAGCGCTCGGGTTGGAGATAGCGCCGGGCCGCCGCCTGGACATCCTCGGCGGTGGTGGCCTCCAGGAGTCGGGGATAACGCTCGGCGAAATCCAGCCCCAAATCGTAGGTTTCGTTGAGGGCCATCTCCATGGCCCGGGAGCCGTTGGTCTGCAACCCCAGGCGGTAGTTGCCGATGAGCACGTTGCGGGCCCGCTCCAGTTCGGCATCGCTGACGGGCTCGTTGCGGACCCGGTAGAGTTGGCTCCACAGTTCCTTGATCGCCTCCTCCCGACGATCCGGGCTGGTGCCGATATAGGCCCCGAAAGAGCCGGTGTCGGTCCCCAGCAGGGTAAAGGAAGAGAGGCTGTAGGCCAGGCTCTGGCGATCCCGCAGTTCGGTGAACAGCCGGCCGCTCTGGCCGGAGAGCACCTGGTCGAGAATTTCCAGGGCGTAACGATCCGGGTCGTTGAGGGTGGTGCCCAGAAAGCCGATG
>PWOG01000303.1 GCA_003557565.1 Desulfobulbaceae bacterium | reverse complement strand
CTTGCGTACTTATGTACGCGGCGCCGGGACAATCGCCACAACCTGCGGTACTGCTGAACGTTTACTTAGGCAGGCCCGGCTTGCGTACTTATGTACGCGGCGCCGGGACAATCGCCACAACCTGCGGCACTGCTGAACGTTTACCCATCTACCCATCCAGGCCCTGATCCTTTAGTTGCTGGACCAGGTCCCTTACCTCTTGGGAACAGCTGCGGCGGGTCACCAGCACGGCGTCGGGGGTCTCCACCACCACCAGATCTTCCACCCCCAGCAGGGCCAGCAGGCGACTGGTGGCATGGCCGTAGCAATTGCGGCTGTTGCGGCTCACCACCTGGCCCAGCAGGATATTGCCGTCCTCGTCGGCTTCTCCGCTTTCCCACAGAGCGGCCCAGGAACCTACGTCCCGCCAGCCGCAGGACAGGGGAATCACCAGGGCCTTTTGGGTCCGCTCCAGTACCGCCCGATCCAGGGAGCGGGCCGGTGAGGCGTTAAAGGGGGCCTCCTTCAGGCGGATAAAATCCCGCTCCCGTATTCTTCCCTGGTGAGCCTCATTCATCCGGGCCCACATCTCCGGCTCAAATTGCGCCAGTTGATCCAGCAGGACCGAGGCCCGGACAAGGAAAATACCGCTGTTCCAGAGGCACCCCTGCTCAACATACTGCCGGGCCGTGGCTGCATCGGGCTTTTCCACAAAACGGGCCACCGGGTAAACGTTGGGGACAAAAAAATCCGGATCGGCCCCGGCTTTTTCCTCGCCTGCAGCCAGGGGCCGGCCGGGACGCTCGACTGCCGGCTTAATATAGCCGTAACCGGTTTCGGGGTGATCGGGAGTAATCCCAAAGGTTATCAGATTACCATCCAGGGCGGGAGCTGCGCCGGCCTGTACGGCGGCGGCGAAGGCGGCAACCCGCTGGATCTGATGGTCGGAAGGCATGACCAGCAGCAGGGGGTCGTCTTCCTGTGCCGGGGCGTGTAAGCGATCACGGGGCACCACATCTTGCGGCACCCCGTGATCGCTTTCAAGACAAACCCTGTGATTGGGCTCCCGGGCGTGGAGGGCGGCAACGGCAACGGCCGGAGCGGTGTCCAGGTCCGCCGGCTCCAGTATTATATCGGCCTTCAACCCCAGGGACCGCACCTGTTCGGCCACCATGAAACGATGGAGCTCGGTGCAGACCACGATGGGCCGGCCGAGGTCTCCCAGCTGCCCGATCCGTCGCAGGGTCTCCTGGAGCATGGTTTCCTGTCCCAACAGCGGCAGGAACTGCTTGGGGCATGATTCCCGCGACAGTGGCCAAAGACGGGTTCCGGAGCCTCCGGCCAGCACCACCGGAATAATCACGTCATTGCTCCCGCCCGACCGGCCAAGGTGGCCGGCATTGCCGCCAAATTTGAGTGATCACGGATTGCCGCCAAATCGCCAGCCAGTTCGGCGGACAGGGCCAACAGATCAACCCCCAGGCTCCATTTCAGCACCGCCAGGACGCCCACCCCCAAAATCAACCCCGCAAAGAGGAAAATAAACCAGAACAGCAGCAGGGCCACCCGGTTGCAGCGGCCTTCGCTGCGGCGGGCAGCACGCCGGTCACGGCCGGCCAGAAACACATAATACCAGCGCAACCGCCCCACTCCGAAACTGCCGCGGACATCAAAGGGATGGCGATGTCCGCGCTGGGCCCCCATGGCCGCCTTCAGGCTGAGCAACTGCTCCTCGGAAAAGGAGGCGGCCATTTTCTCCGGCAGCCGGTCCAAAACACCGGCAATCATCGGGTCATGCTGGATTTCCCTGACTTCCACCTGGTCTTGCTGCTTCATTGGAGTCCTCCGAGGCCGATACCCATGCCCCCCAGCACCGCAACATTATCCGGCAGCTCCGCCGGCAATTAGCCGCCATCATCAGCCAGTGGCGCCCGGGCGCCGGTCTGCGGCACCGCAACCTGCGGCACCCCGTGACCGTTTGTGGCCAAACCCTGTGATTGATTACCTGCAACTTACTCCACGGTGACACTTTTGGCCAGATTCCGGGGCTGATCGACATCACAACCACGCAAGCGAGCCATTTCATAAGCCAAAAGCTGCAGGGGCACGGTATAAAGAATTGGATTCAAATCCGGCAGGATCGCCGGCAGGTAAACGGCATGGTCCGCCAGTCGGCCGATGGTGGCGTCATCACGGCTGCCAAGCAGAATCAATCGGCCATGGCGGGCCTTGACCTCCTCCACGTTGGCGATGACCTTGTCATAAACGCCGTTCTGCGGGGCCAGGGCCAATACCGGCATGTCCCGGTCGATGAGCGCGATGGGTCCGTGCTTCATCTCTCCGGCGGCGTAACCTTCGGCATGGATATAGGAGATCTCCTTGAGCTTTAAGGCCCCCTCCAAAGCAATGGGAAAATTCTCGCCCCGGGCCAGGAACAGAAAATCCCGGCTCTTGAGGAAATCTTCGGCCAGCCGCTCCATCTCCTCCTGCCAGCCGGGCAGTTCACGTTCAAGCAGGTGGGGCAGTTCCACCAGCGACTCGACCATGGTCTGCCGCT
Organism: Desulfobulbaceae bacterium; assembly: GCA_003557565.1. Taxonomy (GTDB): domain Bacteria; phylum Desulfobacterota; class Desulfobulbia; order Desulfobulbales; family Desulfurivibrionaceae; genus Desulfurivibrio. Next base: position 122 of record PWOG01000303.1, on the reverse strand, counting down.
CCCGGGCCGCGACGGTGCCGCGTACCTGGGACAGGTACAGGGTCAGAAGAAAAAGGGCCGTCAACTGGCAGGTAAAGGCCTTGGTGGAGGCCACCCCGATTTCCGGGCCGGCATGGGTATAT
>PWOG01000045.1 GCA_003557565.1 Desulfobulbaceae bacterium | reverse complement strand
TCTCGAACCCGCAACCCTCAGCTTGGAAGGCTGATGCTCTACCAATTGAGCTATTCCCGCCTTTATCATTCCCGGTCTACCCAGGCCGTACATAAAAGCAATGTGAGTACGGGATATGGTGGAGGGGGGAGGATTCGAACCTCCGAAGGCTTAGCCGACAGATTTACAGTCTGTTCCCTTTGACCGCTCGGGAACCCCTCCACTATATGTTTATTGTCAAACCCATACGCCAGGAATGGCTCTGTTCCAAGCCTCCATCTTCTTCAGTGGAGCTGGCGATGGGACTTGAACCCGCAACCTGCTGATTACAAATCAGCTGCTCTGCCAGTTGAGCTACGCCAGCTGCGCAAGACCCGGGATACTACACGCTCAGACGGCAAACATCAACCATTTTTTTTAATCAAAAACAACAGCCATATCACGAAGGTTGATGTCTTTAATGGTCAGGTTGACACATAAGCGTGGTTTTGAATAATCAACGGAAGTTACTTGTATAAACGACCAAGGGTTTACCAGCGGGTGCCCCGATGGCACCCGCCGGCTGATATTCAAACACGGTTGTTTCTACTGATCCTGCCTGCCGACATAGCCGCTGACACGATATTTTTCAAAGGCCATGGCGAACGTCCGATAAAACATGTGCGCCAGTTTGGTGTACGGTGTGTAGAGAAACAGCATAAATACTGAAACCAGGTGAATAAAGTAAAAGAGATAGGCCATGAACGCCATGTCACCAAGGCGGAAAAACTGAGCCGCCATTCCGGTAACGCCTACGGCCATAATAACACCGATCAGGTACCAGTCGTAAAAGGTGGGGGAGGAATTATTCTCCCGCTCTGTCCGGGAGCGATTGGCCCAGAGAATTCCAACCCCGACAATCAGGGCAATGCCGGCGATGTTAGCCAGGATCTTGAACGGATCGGTCATGGCCAGGGGCACATGCAGGCCTTCGACGAAGTATCCGACCACGTCTTTGCGGATCATCGCGTAAATAGTTACCGCAAAAAGGGCGATAAAGGCGAAGAGCAACGGCAGGTGACCATTCACCCGGTTACGGTTGGTGCCGCATTCGTTAAACCGGTTGTGGGCAAGGATTTCCTTAACGGATGGCCACAGAAACTGGCTGACAAACTGGGTCACCGAGGGTCGAAACTCACTGCTGCCCGGCGGAAGCTGGGCGGCCATACCTCGCCACATGTTGGATATGCCGCGATAGAAGGCGTATATGGCAAAGACAAAGGCGGGGACGAAGATCAAGTCAATCAGCAATACGTTCTGGGGCAATCCCAGGTAATATCCATCACCAAAGAAGTAACCGAAATTTATCTCACCTTCCGGCAATCTCATGCCGCCGGAAAGAAACCAGATAACACCGATAATCACGGTGGGAATCAAGATCATGATCGGCAGGTTTTTCCCTTCGCTGCACAGCTTGGCCAGCCCCTGCGGAAACCCGTAATAATTATAGGCATAGGCCCGGATCGCCCCCAGCGTCTCGGCGGGCTTGGCCCCGCGCGGGCAATTGGTGGTGCAGTCACCGCACTGATGGCACAGCATGATATCCGGATCGGTCATCAGTTTGTCCTTGAGCCCCCACTGTGACCAAATCATCTCCTTGCGGGGGAAAGGCTTCTCGTCGCCGGACAGCGGGCAAGCCACCGAACAGGTGGCGCACTGATAACATCTCTTGACGGTGTCCCCGCCTGCATTCTTCAGATACTTTATAAACTCAATATCAGGTTGAATCTTATTTCCCTCAGACATATGATGCCTCCCGTTATCTCCCTTCCGTACCATGTTGGGGGTCGCACAGCCCCCCAGTCATGGCATAATTTTCCGTTGGCACTAAATAAAAGATATCAGCCGGCGGTTCAAGTAAAAAAACAGGAACCGCCGGCCATCCTGAGCGGCCCGGGCTAAAAACCCTTGAAGGGGTTGGGTCCGAGTTCCATGATCTCGTCGATGAATTCGTTGATCACATCGGAGACCTTATCGTAATCGGTGATTGCCACCTGGCGCACGGCGCAACGCTCCGGCTCCAGCCCCAGGGAACCCAGGGTTTCGCCGATGTTGGCCATCCGCTTGTCGGCAATTTCGCTGCCCTTGACAAAGTGGCACTGATAATCGTCGCCAAACTTGCAGCCCAGCAACAGGGCGCCATCCATCCCCGAGGATAAAGCGTCCTTGATCCAGACCATGTTTACCGAACCCAGGCAACGCACGGGAATGATCCTTACCAGGCTGTTAAGACTGATGTTGCGCATGGCCGCCATGTCGATACAGGGATAAGCATCGTTTTCACAGACAAAGGCAACAATCCGCAGCTTATCATCGTCGTCATCGGGGACCTCCACGGACTTGACCATGGAGCCGATCATATCGATGCTGTAGTTCTTGAAACTGATGATCCGCTCGGGGCAGGCGCCCATACAAGTTCCACAACGACGGCATCGAGTGGGGTTGGGCAGCGGAGTACCTTTTTCATCGTCATCCAGGGCGCCGAAGGGACACTCCTCGGTGCAGCGCTTGCACTGGGTACAGCGCTGGAAGTAGAACTCGGGAATGGAGTTGTCTCCTGATCGGGGATGCACAGCCACGCCCCTATCCGCGCTCTCAATGCACTGAATGGCTTTAAGGGCTGCACCGCAGGCATCATCAAT
>PWOG01000293.1 GCA_003557565.1 Desulfobulbaceae bacterium | reverse complement strand
CGGGCGCCCCATCGAATTGCGCCCGGCCGCCGGCACCGGCGATGTTTAACAGGGTGATCGGCAGCACCGGTTTACTGATTCAGCCGATACCCGGTAAAGCCCCGGTATAACCACAAACAAGGTGAAAAACACATGCCAGTTAACCATATCTGTTGTTTTAGTGGATGGCTCCGTCTTGCGGTACTGTCGGCGGCTGTTCTGCTGTTGACCCTGGGGCCCGACGCGGTGTCTGCCGAGGAGCGTGGGCCCGGGGCGGAAGAAGCTGCCCGCAAGCTGCAGAAAGTTTACGATGAGGTTACCGGCTTTAAGGCAGAGTTTACCCAGGTGACCTCGGTGCCCATGAGCAGGCGCCAGCGTGAGGGCGCGGGAACCGTGATCTTTCGTAAACCCCACCAGATGCGGTGGGAGTATGAGTCCCCCGATCATCAGGTGCTGGTCGGTGACGGCAAGGAGGTCAAGCTCTACTTTGCCGGCAGCAACCAGATGATGATCAGCGATGTCGATGCCTACCTGGATTCCGATGTCACCTATGCCTTTTTCTCCGGCACCGGGGATATTTTGCGCGACTTCCGGGTAACGGCGGCCCCCGCCGACGAACGGTCCAACCTCCGCGCAGACGGTGCCCGTGCCCTGCGCCTGGAACCTCGTGAACCCCATCCCCAGGTGGATTATCTTGATCTACTGGTCGGGGGGGAGCCCTTTTTTATTCGGCGCCTGGATATAGTCGACCATTTCGGCAGTATCACCACCCTCAGGTTTTCCGATATCCAATTGGATCCGGATCTGCCCGATGATTTCAATCATTTCCAGCCGCCCCCCGATACCGAGATTTTGCGGGATACGCCGGGGCTTTCACACCCCTAGCCGGGCCGTGCGGCAAGTGTAAGCGATCACAGGGCACCGCATCTTGCGGCGATCAGGCCGGCTCACGTACTGATGTACGCTTCGCCACCCCGATCACCACAACCTGCGGCACCCTGTGACCGCTTACCATTTCGTCACCGTGATCACTTACCGGCAAGTTAATCATGTTCGATAACCATAAAGCAAAGAGCCAGTAATGCGTATCGCCATTATGTCGGATACCCACGACCATATCGCCAACCTGCGGGCGGCGGTGACCTATTGCAATTCATATCAGGTGGAGCTGATCATCCATTGCGGGGATCTGATCTCGCCGTTCATGCTTTCCGAGCTGGCCGCTTTTGGCGGCGCGGTGCACCTGGTCTATGGCAACAACCCCGGTGACAAACACCTGATTTCCCAGTTCTGCGGCACCAAATTTCCCGGTCTGACCCATCATGGCGACTTCGGGGCCCTGGAGGCGGCGGGCCTGAAATTTGCCTTCACCCATTATCCCCAGCTGGCCCGGGGAATGGCGGCCCAGGAAACCTTCGACGTGGTCTGCTGCGGCCACAACCATCGCTATCAGGTGGAACAGGCGGGCAAGGCCCTGCTGATCAATCCCGGTGAACTGCTGGGCAAGGATGATCAGCCGGGGTTCGCCATCCTTGATACCGGCAGTCGCCAAGTGGAAAGGGTGGAGATCGGCGATTACCGCCGGGCCGGGGTGGATAAATCTTAACTGCTATAGTCACGAATTTTTGTTGCTGTAAGGAGATGATCCAAGGTGGCGGCGGTAAAAATTTTGCCGTTGAGTCTTAAAATCAGGTCACACATATCGTTGCGGCGTTGGCGAAATCCGCGGCCGTCGATACAGGCTACCACTTCATACCAGTTTCGTCCTTCTTCAACATGTCTGTTCCGTTGAGTTTCCAGTTCCTTGATTCTGGCTACTTTGTCTCGGGCGGTGCCGTCGTCGCTGGTGATTTTGGCCTCAATAATCACCGCCGGGCTGATTTCATCCGGGATGCAAAAATCCGGTGCCTGGCCGAACCCCGGCAATTTTTCCGCCCGTCCGGTTTTACGAAAGGATACGCCGGCTTCCCGCAGCCGTTTTTCAATTGCGTTTTCAATCACTTCCCCCACCAGTTCGGAAACTGCGTCCCGATGCGCCGCGAATGAACGCCCCAGGTATCTTTCGTACAGCAAAACGGCATAAGGGATGTTTTCCCGCGCCGCATGGCGCAATGATTCCATGCCGTGGGCGGTATCGAACTTGGCCAGGCGATGTAAAACCCCGGCCTGTTCCGATGGGGCGCCTTGCTTCAGGTAATGCAGAGCCACGGTGATCATGGCGTCAATCCGGTTCAGGGTCTTGGTGGCCGTGCCCCTGGTGGTCAAATTGGAATAATAATCCGGGTTGCGGCAGTTTTTGTCAATCTGCCGGGCCGCGCCCTGGTTGATGTCGCTGTCCAGCTCCGTGCGGGCAAGTTCCGCCCACTCCGGTGCGGTCAGGCCCAGAATTGAACGAAGCACTCCCAGCACCAGGCTGTTTTTGCGCAGGGCTGATCGTACTTCGTCAAGGGACAGCTTTTGGAAGCCCCCGGTTTCTCTTTTACATATCTCGTAGGCGTCCTGGAAGTTTCGATAGTGCACGAAACCTTGTCCCAGGGGCATTAACAGGAACTCGGAAGACAAATCATCGATGGTCCTGGTGACCATTTCATCAATCCGTAACGCGAGTTCCTGGTCGTTTAGTTCATACGGTCGCTTGATGGTCATATTTCTTCTCCGTGCAGGTGCTAAAAAGCAATTTCCG
>PWOG01000033.1 GCA_003557565.1 Desulfobulbaceae bacterium | reverse complement strand
GGCCGGCATTCGTCGGGCTGGGGATTTTCTGCGTTCGCTCTGCGGCACCGACACGCCACTGTATTCCCTGGGAATGGGGATCTTTGCCCTGATCTGGCCCGTGGTCACCCCGGAAGATGCCCGCCACATGGCGGATATATTGTTGCGCCGGTTGCAGCGGGAAGAATTTGTGCGGGCCCATGCCGGGCTGGTTGCCCTTGGTCGCGGTGGACAGGGAGGCAGGGAAGAAGTGGACGAGGCCTGGCAGGCCCTGGCAGTGGCCCGTAAGCGGGGCCCATTCGGATTGTGTGTCGCCGGAGGAGAGCGCATCTTCCCGCCGCCGCCCGCCGGAGACCGGGCCAGGCTGGGACGGCTCTGGCGGGGCCGGGAGCGATTCGCCCTGTTGCTGATCAGACAGGACCAGCTGGCCCTGAGCAATCATTTCAGCAAACGGGTGCGGGTTGCCCTGGCGGCGGAAACCCAAGTGATATTTCTCAACCAGCGGGAGGTTCTGATTTATATTGACGGCGCCGGTGAAGAGGAGGCCCGCAACTGGTACCGGGAGTTCACCCGGCGGATGCATGAAACGGGCGGCGGCACCTTTTCCGCGGGGATCGCCTTGTACCCCTGTCTGAATTTTCGCAAATCACAGATTCCGATCAATTGCCGCAAGGCTCTGCTCCATGCCGAATTGCTGGGCCCGGAATCACTGGCGGTGTTCAATGGAGTCACCCTCAACATCAGCGGCGATGCCTACTATAACGAAGGCGATATCCGCCGGGCGGTGACGGAGTACCGGCTGGGACTGACTCTGGAGCCGGCCAGTGTTAACCTGCTCAACAGCCTGGGCGTGGCCCTGATCCAGCTCAAGCAGACCAGGGCCGCTCTGGCCGCCTTTGAAAAGGTCCTGGAGTTGGAGCCGGGTAATTTCATGGCCCTTTGCAATCTGGGGTTTGCCCATCTTTCTGCGGGGCGCGAAGATCCGGCCATCGATTTTTTTGAGCGGGCCCTGGATGTTGATGGCCGCTCGTTTGATCTTTTACTGCAACTGGGTAAACTCTATTTCCGCCGTCGGCGTTACCGGGAGGCGGTGGATCTGCTCAGTCGCTGCGTTGATGATCCCCTGATTGAGGAGCGCCGCAACGGCGACCTGGCCGCCGCCCACCGCCTGCTGGGGCGCTCCCGGATGGCGCAGGAACAGCACGGCCCGGCTATTACCGCGGTACAAAAGGCGTTGACTTATAACCCTCGCGATACTAAGGCCATGAGTCTGCTGGGGGAGCTGTATCTGCACAACGGCGAGGGTGATGACATTGCCCTGTCCCTGTGTCGTCAGGCGGTGGAACTGGATGGGAAAAGGAGTGAAGGCTGGCGGCGCCTGGGCTGGGTACAGTGGCGGCTGGGACAGCTCGATGAAGCCCTGGAGACCTTAAGCCGCTGTTTGCGTCTTAATCGTCGTGATCATCTGGCCGCCGCATGGCTGGGCGAAATTCATGAACAGCTGGGCAGGCCGAGCCGGGCCCGCCAGATGTACGACAAAGCCCGGCGCTGGCAGGCCGGCGATCGGCAGTAGCCGGGGGCGTCATGGAGCACAGCCCCTGCATTGTTAGTCTTTAAAACGCTGGAAAGAGAACTTATAAAGAGAACTTATGATGAAGATTACCAGAGCTGGATTGGTTGACGAGCGACAGCAGTATTCCCTGGACAACTTTAAGGTCGGTGATTCCTGGCGTCTGTTCAGGATTATGGGAGAGTTTGTCGACGGCTTCGACACCATGTCCAGCATCGGCCGGCCGTCGGTGTCGATATTTGGTTCCGCCCGGACGCCCATGGGCGACAAGTATTTTGAGCTGGCCGACAAAATTGCCTACGACCTGGCCATAGCCGGCTATGGGGTGATCACCGGCGGCGGCCACGGCATCATGGGAGCGGCCAATCGGGGGGCGGCCAAGGCCGAGGGTATTTCCATCGGGCTTAATATCAACCTGCCCTTTGAGCAGGAGCCCAACGGTTTTGCCAACGTGCCGCTGCACTTCAAATATTTCTTTGTCCGCAAAGTGATGTTCATCAAGTATTCCATGGCCTTTATCGGTATGCCCGGCGGTTTCGGCACCCTGGACGAACTTTTCGAATCCCTGACCCTGATGCAGACCCATCGGATCAAACCCTTTCCGGTGATCCTGGTGGGTTCCGAGTTCTGGGGCGGGCTGGTTGACTGGATCCAGGAACAGATGATCAACGGCGGTATGATCAGCCAAGATGATATGCTATACTTTCAGGTGATGGACGATCCCGAAGAAGTGGTGCGTTATATCAAGAGGACGGTTGTTCTTTAAACGAGGTGTGCTATGGAGCTTGCCAGCTCGGCGTTTTCTCATGATTCGGTGATTCCGGCCCGCTATACTTGCGACGGCGATAATATCAATCCGCCCCTGGTTATCGGCGGGGTGCCCGAGCAGGCCGTCAGTCTGGTTCTGATTATGGATGATCCCGATGTTCCCAAACACTTGCGGGCCGACGGCATGTGGGATCACTGGGTGGTCTTCAACATCCCGCCACAAACCCGGGAAATTGCCGAGAACTCGGAACCGGCCGGGGTCCATGGTCTGGGCACCGGCGGCAATTTGAAGTATTACGGCCCCTGCCCTCCGGATCGGGAGCATCGTTATTTCTTCAAGCTCTACGCCCTGGACTGCCAGTTGGACCTGGCCGAGGGGGTGAGCAAGGCCGAGCTGGAACAGGCCATGGCCGGCCATGTTCTGGCCCAAGCAGAGCTGATGGGGCGCTATGACCGTCCCCGTTGAGCAGCAACCCTCGGGTGGCACTGTTTCCTGTGAGCCGCTGCGCCGTAGCCGATCGCGGGTTTTAGGGCAGGAGATGGCGCAGAGACTGGAAAGGCGCGGGGCGGTCGTTGATGGTCAGTTCACCGTTTTGGTATTTTAGGCTGAAGCTAACTTTTCGGCCGTCTTCATCCATGGATAGATAGCCGCGCCGGTGCAGGCCAGCCAGCGGTTTTTGCCCCTCTTGTTCCGCCTGCTCGTTATCCCCGCGCCATTTTCGGTAATCCCGCGCCAGCGAGACCAGCAACGGCTCCGGGGAGCTGGCCTCGGCCTCAAGCTGCAAACCGGAAAGCAGCATAATGGGATGAAAGGGCCTGGAATCATCATGGTTCAGGTAGGCCAGGTGCAAACGGCCGGCGGCCTCGCCATGGGCGGTCTCCAGCCGGATGGGGTCGATTTCCAGGGCGGGGGATTTGGCCAGCAGCACCGACAGGGTTTCCACCAGACTCTGGGCCGCCGGGGGCGGAATTTCCGGGCCGGCGGGATCGCCGGGCCCCAGGAGCAGCTGCCGCCACCAGGGGGCCAGGTGGAACATCTGCCCGGCCGCCTGCCGGTCCAGATTGCGCCAGTTCAACTCCAGGCTCAAGGGCCCGTGCTGGTCGGTTGCGGTTCTGATCCCGGTCACCGTCAACTGCTGGTTCGCCTCCAGGGTTGTGCCCCCTTGGCCGTCGGCATGCTGCCGATAATCAAATTGAAGTTTGAGTCCGGTCAGTTCAAGCAGCTCTTCGGGTTTTCCTGCCGGGGGGCGGTATGCCAGGGTCAGTCCCGGTCCGCTCAATTTTCCTTCCACCTGCTCAAGATTCAAAGGATAAGTCAGCTTGCCTTCCAGGTCCGACCACTCAAAGGCCAGGTGTGCCTGCTCCGGTCCCAGCCGGCCGGTGCCGCCGGTCATATCAAAGCTGGTTTCCCCGCGCCCGCCGAAGGTGATTACGGTATGGGCCCTCAGCAGGGCCTGCTCGCCGGGCTCGGTGGGGTCGATCAGCCGGGAATTGACCTCGGCCAGCAGGGGGCGAATGCCCGGTGACCGACGGTTGCTCGGGCCGGCCAGGGGTAGGGGGCCGTGCTGGATGCGATGAACTATTTCCCGTTCACCTTTTTCATTCGCCGGGTCGGCTCGTCTTTGCCCGGCCGGGTCCGGGTGCAGTCGGGTAACGGCCCGGGAGGAAAAAAAACCCCGCTGGTATTCGGTAAGCTCAAGGTTGATCCCGTTGTTGGCATCGATCCTGGCAATGGCCGTGGTGAAATGCTCCTCGGCCTTGAGCCCGATCAAAAAAGCGGCGGCGCTGAAGACCAGCAGGGTGCCGCCGACGATGACCGGCAGCCACCGGGTTATTACGGTTTTGCCGCTGAAATATGACATAAGTTGCTCTTTCTGCGCCGCCGGCGCTCAGGTTAATTGTTGTAACCGTTCAGCTGTACCGCATCTTCGGACGATCAGCCAGGCTTTTAGTACCTTGTGTACGCAGCGCCTGGCTGATCGACCGAATCTGCAGCCCGGCTGTTCGGGTTACGGTCCGTTAAATCAACAGGTTGCCGGCCCTGGTGAACGATTGTAATTCGTTGACGATCAGGCGAATCTGTTTTTCCCGCTTTTCGATGGAGGCCGCAAGCCCGAACTGGGTCAGGGCCCGGCGCAGACTGTGCTCCGAGTCATCGACCTTGAAGTAACGGTTGCCCGCCAGATAGTCACTGAAGAAGCGCACACCCAACTCGAAGGTGATCAGGTGGACGGCCTCATAGAAACAGGCGAGGTCGTGGCGGGTCAGCAGCCCCCGCATCTTAGCCAGATAACCGGTGAGCAGGGCCCGGGCCAGATCCGGGTCGAACTCGGCCTGCCCGGGTTGGTCGGGATTGTCGCCGGCGCGGTTGCAGCAGGAACGCAGGCAGTCGCCGACATCGTACTGGAGCAGGCCCGGCTTGACCGTGTCCAGATCAACCAGGGCCAGGGCCCGGTCGCAGTCGCGGTCAAAGAGTATGTTGTCCACTTTGGGATCACCGTGGATGACCCGCTCCCGCAGAATTCCCCGGGCCCGACCCTGCTCCAGCACTGCGGCCCCGGCCCGGCGCCGGTGGATGAAATCCCGGCAGTAGGCGACGTCCGGGCCGTCCTGGGCCGGGGTGCTGTCGATGATTTGATCAAAGTTTCGCAGAACGCAGGGGGTAACATGAAACTCCGGCATGGTGTCGTGCAGCAGGGCCGGGGCCAGATCGCCGGTCCGGGCGTGAAACTCCCCCAGGGCTGCTCCGGCGGCTTCCGCCTGGGCCTCGGTGGTGATCTCTTTCAGCGCCCGGCTGTTTTCAATGAAATGCCAGGCCCGCCAGCAGAACTTTGCCTGGTCGTAATGGCAGTCCTGCTGTTCGTGGGTAAGCAGCAGGCGAATCGCCCGGCGCGGGTTGGCGTCTGTTGGGCCGGCATCTTCGCCGCCGTGCCAATGCTTGCCAAGCAGGCGAATATTGTGCATCAGCCCGGCCGGATCAGGAAAAACCAACGGATTCAGACGTTGCAGCAAAAAGGCCTCACCGGACCGCTGACGGACCAGAAAACTGTCGTTGATCAGGCCGTCGCCATGCGGGGCGATATCCAGGATGTTTTCCGCCGCCGTGAACAAAGCGGCGATACTGAAAGGATCGGAGGCGGCGGTGATGGAGTCTGGGCTGGTAATTGGTTCGGCGTTCACAATAATTTGTGCTTACCTGTTTAAGATGGCCTTGTCAAGGTCAAGGCCGGTAATCCCCATCGTAAGCCTGATCATCTGGTTCCGTTCTCCATCCCGCTTGCCGCAACCTGTGGCATCCCGTGACCGCCTACGTTTTAAGGTGCGCGGAAGCAGACAATCAGGTGGCGGCCTTGATCCCGCCAGCGCACCGAGTGGGCCATGGACCTGATGATGAAGATTCCCCGCCCGTTGTCGTCGGTTATTCGCTCACTGCGGGTAGGGTCGGGCAGGTTTTGGTAATCGAATCCCGGCCCGCTGTCATGGACTTCGAAGGTAAAGTCGTGGTTGAAATCCCAACGGAAGATGATGGGCTGGTTGGGATTGTGACGATTACCGTGTTTGCAGGCATTGATGATGGCCTCGGCCAGGGCCATGTGGATTTGCACTTCGACCGGGCCGTAGCCGAGTCGGTTGATTTCCTGGTTTATCAGGTTCCAGCATTTGTCCACCACCTCGTCGATATCATGGTAGCTGTCGAGATATATGGCGATTTCGCCGGAGGTCTTGGAGACCTTGGCGGCGTCGGGAGCGGTGGAAGGGGATCCGGGGTTGCGGTTGCGGCTGTTCATAAGCACTCAGTCATGCCTTCGTATTTATACCAGTTTTTTTCATTTGCGACCCGTATACTGAACAGCCAGCATGGTCACATCGTCGGTGAAACGGATCTGGCCGGAGTAACGCAGGATTTTTTTCAACAGCTGGTTTATGCCCCGTTCATCGGCGGGGAAGCCGTATTGGTTGATCAGTTCAAGCAGGCCTTCATTGCCCAGTATTTCCCCTTGTTGACTGGCGATTTCAATGAGGCCGTCGGTATAAAATAACAGATTATCTCCTGGTTCCAAGGGTAAAAAGGTCACCTCGAAAACATGGTCGGCGACCAGGCCAAGGGGCAGGCTGGCTATATTGATCCGGCGTGCTCGCCCTTGGCGCTGCAGGATGAATGACGGGCTGCCAGCCGCGCACAGGGCCAGGGTTTCGGCATGAAGGTCGATAAGACCGAATAGCCCCGTGGCAAAAGACTCGTCGTCCCGCAACAGAGAGCAGAGATCGCGGTTTAAGGCGCTGACAAAGGTGGCCGGCTTGTCGATGACCCGGCGGTTGTTTTCCCACAGGGAATGCAGGTGCATGGTGTAGAGCCCGGCGGCGGTGCCGTGGCCCATGACGTCGGCGATGCAGAAGGCGTAACGATGGTCGTCCAGTTGTTCCATGGTGCAATAGTCACCGCCAAGAACCCCGTGGGGTTGATATTTGGCCGCCAGTTTCAAGCCGGGGGTCTCGCCTTCGGGCATTTTCATGGACAGTCGCTGTATGGTCCGGGCCCTTTCCAGGTCGCGGATCTCCGCTGAACAGTCACGAAAGACCTCCACCCCGCCGATGACCTCCCCGTTGTCGTCGAGCACGGGTGAAACGTTAACCTCCACCGACACCCGGTGCCCTTCCTTGGACAGGGCAAAGACCAGCATGGGCGCGGTGGAGGCGCTGGCGGTGGCCATGGCCCGGTGCAGGGGGCAGCGTTCGTCGTAGCACAGCAGGTGGCCGTCTTTGTCGACGTGGCACAGGATGTTGTCGTAGCAGCCATATCCCACCACCTCTTCGGCCTGCCAGCCGGTGATCCTTTCCGCCGCCGGGTTCCAGTAAACGATCCGCCGTTGCCGGTCGGTGACATAAACCCCGTCACTGATTGTCTGCAAAATCTGGGTGGCGGAAAAAGCCAGTTTTTCACCGACGCCGCCGGCGGGCCGGTTTGAGTGCTTTGGTGGTTGTGCAAATGGCTTGGAAATAAAAGTATTCATTGGTTAACCGTCGGTTCCGGGCTGGTTGACGACCTGGGTCGGGGTATCCGTGAAGCCGGTGGCCGGCCGGCCGATATAGTGCCCCTGCCCGTAGTCCACGCCAAGGTCGCGGCAGACTTCGATGATGCGCTTTTCTTCAATACACTCCGCCACGGTTTTGATTCCCAGTTCACGGGCCAGGGTTACAATACTCTTGGTATAGGCGAAATATTCCCGATCATTTAAAATATTGCGAATAAATTCACCGTCGATCTTAAGAAAATCCACCGGGAAAAGTTTGAGGTACTTAAAGGATGAGTGCCCGGAACCGAAGTCGTTTACCGCGAACCGGTAGCCTTCGGATTTCATCCTGGTCATGAATTTCTGCAGCATGTTCACGTTGCGCACCGTGTCCCGTTCTATAACCGAGAAAATAATCCGTTGCGGGTCGATGTCGAACTGTTTGCTAATCCCCTTGAGTTTGGGGAAAAAATCCGACGAGGTAAAAGACCGGGGGGTGATGTTGATGAAAAGCTGACCCCGGTATCCTCGATGGGCGGCAGCTGAAAAAGCCTTTTCGATCAGCAGCAGGTCCAGCTTGTGGAGCAGGCCGATGCGGTCGGCGGCGGCTATGAAATCGGCCGCCGGAATCATGTCGCCCTCATCGGAGAAAACCCGCATCATGACCTCATGGAACTCGACTCCGCCGCTGCCTAAACCGATGATTGGCTGAAAATTGGCAATTATGCTTTTTTCTTCCAGGACCTGGTAAACCTGGAAATTAATCTTGCTTTCATTTTTGAATATCTGGCTGATTTCCCCCTCCTGGGGTTCGGCGATGGCGTTTTTGCCCTCGTCCTTGATTTTGTACATCATGTTGTCGGCCACCAGAAAGAGGTCCTTGGCGTTTTTGCCGTGTTCGGGGAACATGGCGACACCCATGGAAACGGTGGCTTGAACCCTGGTGCCTTCGCCGGTGAGCACACCCATGGTGGAGATCGACTGCAGGATACGGTCGGCCACGCTCAGGGCCTGTTCCCGGGTGGTTTCCGGCAGCAGCACGGTGAACTCATCGCCGCCGTAGCGGGCCACAAAATCGCCGTTGCGTACCGGTTGGCGCAGGGCTTCGGCCAACTGCTGGAGAAAGAGATCGCCAAAGGCGTGGCCGTAGCGGTCGTTGATGGTCTTGAAGTTGTCCACGTCGATGATCAGCAGGGCGAAGGGGTAGTCGTGGCGCTGGGCCCGCCCCACCTCGTAGCTCAGCAGTTCCCAGAACATCCGCTGATTGTGCAGATTGGTGATGGGGTCGCGGGTGGCGTAGTATTCAAGATCTTTGGTGTATTTGTAGATGGCCTTGACCGAACCCACCAGGTTGAGCAGGGTGGCCAGCACACTGTCCAGGACGATATGGTAGATGGAATCCAGCACCATGTTGGACTGGACTCCGATACCAACGATTCCTCCTACCTTGGGGGCGTCGAGAAAAAGCGACTTGGTGCGCAACTCGATATCTTTGAGGTTAAGGTTGGGGGGTAGAGGCACCGGTGAGCCGCATTCGTGGTGAACGATCTTCACCGCCGGGGAGTCGGTGGGCAGCTGGAACTGGTTGTAAATCTGCCTTTGCACCAGCTTTTCCAGCTCATAGCGGGTCTCCGGCGAGGGAGTGGAGCGCCAGAAGACGTCCAGGAGATATTCATTCTCCCCTTCCTGGAAGAAGGCCAGCAGGGCGTAGGTATCCAGGATGTCGTTGATGTCGACCAGAAGCTCCTTGACGAACAGCTGCCAGTCCTGGACCACGTTGGAGGTGATGATGAACTTGTTTAAGATGTTGATCTCAAATTCCAGGATATCCTTGTCCACGGCCACCGCGTGCAGGCGGTCACCCAGTTCGCCCACGGCCCGGAAGGCTTCGTTGAGCTCGGCAAATCCCACGCTTTGCTTGCTCAGCCGGGAGATGGTGGGCAGGTCGGTGACGGTTTTAATTTCCCGGGTTTTGCGCCGAAAATCTTCCAAGGTGGCGCTGACCCGGTTGACCACCAGGGTGGTTACCCCCACCACCAGGACGGTGCTGAGCAGGGCAAAGAGCCCGAAAAGCCACAGGTAATCAGCTTTGAGCCGCCGGGTTATTTCCTTGATGTTTTGCCTGACTTCCACGATTCCCAGCACCGAGCCGATTTCGGCGTTAGCATGGCATTGCAGACAACTGGCGTCTTCCACGGTCAGGGGGTACAGGTGCCTGGTCAAGATATGGTTTTCCAGGGTGAGTTGGCGGCCGTAGCCGGGGGCCAGGGCGGTTATTTTATCGGAGAAGGGTTTGCGCTGCTCGATGGCGCCGTACTGATCAGCCACCAGGGGGCTGCGGTAAACAGCGATCTGGTAGGGCGAATCGGTGTGGGCCTCCTTGATTTCACCGATTACCGTATCCAGCTGTTCCCGGCTGATCCCGTGGGGCATGAGATTGTTGATGGTGATGTAGGTCTGGGCGGCGATGCCGGAGGCGGTGGTATGTGCATGCTGGGTGATCAGGCGATCGTAAAGGTAGCTGGCGGTTCCCAGGACCATCGCGAAAATCACCAGGGCCACCCCGATCATGCGGGAAAAAAGGAAGGCGCGCAGTGACTTGCTGAAGGGTACCACCAGAATTTGCCGGAGGAATTCGTGTCTTTCCAAAAGTCTGTTTAACATCCGAAGCAGCGCCCTGGGAACCGGATTAACCGAATATATCGAAATATTGTCATTTGTGACTAAACTTAAAAAGAATAATCGTTGATCATAAAGAGGAGTGAAGCAATCTTATCTTTGTGATGATCAAGGTCAAGATTTTTTTTGGTTTTTCCTCCTGATATCTGGTTGTGGTTTGTATCGTATCCGGTTATCGGCTATCTTGAGGCTTGGAATTAGCCGCCGGACGGCAGCGATGGTAAATCGGGATGCAAGCGGGGGCGCGGAAAATGCACGAAATGTCGCTGGCTGTGAATATTGTCGAACTGGCCGAGGCGGAGAGCCTGGCGGCCGGTGGTGGGCGGATCCGGCGGGTGGAGGTGGAGGTCGGCGCCCTGGCCGGGGTGATGGTCGAGGCTCTGCGGTTCTGTTTTGCCGCCGCCTGCCGGCAGACCATGGCCGAGGGGGCGGAGTTGGTAATTAACACCGTGGCCGGGGAAGGGGAGTGCGCAAGTTGCCGGCAAACCGCAGTCATGGAGGAGAACTTCTCCCGGTGTCCTTCCTGTAAGGGCCTGTTGCGTCCCCTGAAGGGGCAGGAACTGCGGCTGGCGGCCATAGTTGTGGACTGAAACCGTAGTAAGTCGTTATCCGGAGATCGGCGGCCCGGGCGATGGGCTTATCAACCGGATTCAACGTATCAATGATCCATGGGGGCAAAGAGGTAAGCGCCCGCAGGGTGCCGCAGG
>PWOG01000213.1 GCA_003557565.1 Desulfobulbaceae bacterium | reverse complement strand
GCAACCGGCGCAGTACTCGGCGGGTTTCCAGCAGCAGGAAGAGATCGGCGGCCAGCCGGGGTTCGGGAAACAGGGCGCAGAAATCGGCGGGGAACGGTTCCTCCCCGGGCCGGCGGCGGTAGCGCCGCTCAAGCTCCGCCACCAGCCGGGGCCGGTGGTCAAGCCCGCCGGTCAGGGTGCCGGCCTGGAGCAACCCCCACTGGACCGAGGCCAGGAGTTTGTAGGCCGTGAAGTTGCCGGCGCTTTCCTTGAACAGGGTGATTTCCGAGGGTAGAAAGATGGTCTCGCCGTCGGTCCAGGTTTCGGAATCCGTCGCCAGGGCCAGCTCGCGACCGGCCAGGCCCCGGATGTAGGGCAGCAGCCGACCCGTGGCCGCGGCCAGGGCCAGGCCGTTTTCCCCCCGCAGGCGGCAGAGAAAATTGCTGTCCACCTCGTCCATGAACCGGGTGGCCGCCTGGAGGCCGGCCTGTTCGTAAACATCCAAAGTGGCGTTGACCCACTCACCGAGTTTGTCCAGGGGCAGGCAGCCCAGCCCTTTGTCCACCCGGTCGAGGAAGTTGTAGCCCAGGGCGTAGCTCACCGGCCAGATCGCCGCCGCCTGGCGCAACACCTCGTGGCGCACCGGGGCGGAATAACCTTCCAGGCGCTCCACGTATTCGTCCATCCCCCAGTGGATCAGTTCCTCCAACACCTGGCTGCCGGCATCGGCCGCCGCCGGTGGTTCATGATTTTTTCGAGCCATTACTAATTAAAACACGGAACTGACTATTTCATCAAGTGCCGCCAACATTTCGGGCTCGTCGCTCAGCGGCGCGGTGACGGCCACCCGGCAGGCGGTACGCTTGGCAATCCCGCTTTTGATCAGCTTGCCGGCATGGATCAGCAGCCGGGTGCTGGCCCCTTCCTGGAGGCCGGAATCCTTGAGGCCCCTGGTCATGCCCGCCACCCTGACCAGGCTCCGGGCCGTCTCCGCGTCCAGGTTCGCCTCAAGGGCGACGATCTCGGCCTCGAACTCCGCCGCCGGGTAATCGAACTCCAAGGCGACGAAGCGCTGGCGGGTGGAGGGTTTGATATCCTTGAGCACGCTCTGGTAGCCGGGGTTGTAGGAGACCGCCAGCATGAACTCCGGCGGCGCGGTGAGCAGCTCCCCGCGCTTTTCCACCGGCAGCTCGCGCCGGTCGTCGGCCAGGGGATGAATGACCACGGTGGTGTCCTTGCGGGCCTCGACAATCTCATCGAGATAACAGATGGCCCCGGCCCGGACCGCCAGGGCCAGGGGGCCGTCCATCCAGACCGTCTCCCCGCCCCGGATCAGGTAACGGCCCACCAGGTCGCTGGTGGAAAGGTCGTCGTGGCAGGAAACGGTGATCAGCGGGCGGGCCAGCTCCCAGGCCAGGTATTCCATGAACCGGGTCTTGCCGCAGCCGGTGGGGCCCTTGAGCAGCATGGGCAGCCGATCGGCATAAGCCGCCCGGGCGATCTCCAGTTCCTCCCCCCGGGGCAGATAATAGGGTTGTTCGGTTATCCGGTGCTCTTCAATTCTCTGTTCATGGGCGGGCATAAAAACCTCTTGGGTGGGGGCGCGGGCGGCGCCCCGCTAGTAAGTCTCGGGATTTTCCGGCGGCAGCGCTTCTTCGTCCAAGGGCATGACCCCCAGTTGCAGCATCAGCGACTCCAGGTCCGCCATCATTTTCTCGCCGTCAATGCCGGTTTCCTCGCCTTCCAAGGCCCGTTCGAGGTCCCGGTCGAAGGCGTCGTAATCAAAGGAGCCGTCGAGCACCCCGCTCCTGACCAGAATCCGGTGCAGGGTACGGTCGTCGTTCAAGTTCTCGCCGTCTTGCACCTGCAGCTGTCGTCGACGCTCGGCGGCGGCGAGGTACCAGCGAAAAGCCGAGTTCAGGGCATCGGCCAGGGTGGCGACGGCGGCGGCGGTTTTGCCCTGGCGCAAACGGCGCCGGCCGCTGCGGATATGCAGCCGCGCCCGCAGCAGGGGCCCCTCCTCGGGGCCCATTTCCTGTTCATCCATCAAGCCAAAATGCGGCATTATAATGCCTCCGGTAAAAAAATGCTTTTGGCAACGGCGGCCGACGGCGGCCGGATGATCAACGGGAAACGGCCGCCAACCGGGGCTCAGACATTATAGGAAGTGGAGGCCGTCGAACCGCCCCGGCCGGTCCAGTCGGTATGGAAAAATTCTCCCCGGGGCCGGTCCAGGCGCTCGTAGGTATGGGCCCCGAAATAATCCCGCTGGGCCTGGAGCAGGTTGGCCGGCAACACCGGGCTGCGGTAGCCATCATAAAAGGCCAGGGCCGAGGACATGGCCGGCGTGGGCAGCCCCAATTCCACGGCCTTGGCGATCACCTTGCGCCAGCCCTCCTGGGCGCCGGCCGCAGCATTGGTAAAAAAATCCGCCAGCAGCAGGTTTTCAAGCTCCGGCTCGGCGGCAAAGGCCCGGGCGATATCGTTCAGAAAAACACTGCGGATAATGCAGCCCCCCCTCCACATGCGGGCGATCCCGCCGTAATCGAGATGCCAGCCGTACTCGCCGGCGGCGGCGCGCATCAGCAGATAGCCCTGGGCATAAGATATAATTTTGGCGGCATACAGGGCGTCATGAAGGTATTGCACGTACTCCTTCAGCTCGCTGTCCCCGCCGCCGAACTCCCCCGCCGG
>PWOG01000156.1 GCA_003557565.1 Desulfobulbaceae bacterium | reverse complement strand
GTATAGACCTTGGTGCAACTAATCTTAGGGTTGGCATGGTCGAAGACGGACTATTAACATCAGTTGAAACCGACGAGCTCCCGCAGGATAAATCCGTGATGTCTGTGATAAACAAAATCACCGACATGATTAATGAGGTGAACAATGGCGCCTCAGAAATCGGTATCGGTGTGCCAAGTGTTGTTGACCCTGTAGAGGGAATTGTTTACGACGTTCAAAATATTCCCGGTTGGGAAAAGGTTCACCTCAAAGATTTACTCGAAGAGAAAACCGGTAAAACAGTATACCTAAACAATGATGCAAACTGTTTTGCACTCGGTGAATGGATGTTTGGCGACGGCCGTGGCAAACAGAACATGATAGGTATCATTATTGGCACCGGGTTTGCCGGTGGTATCATTCTCGATGGAAAACTCTTCGAAGGCCGAAATTGCGGTGCAGGTGAGTTCGGGATGATTCCCTACAAGCAATCAATTCTAGAGCACTATTGCAGCGGGCAGTTTTTTAGCCGTCTTGTGGGTGTAAGGGGAGAAGAGATTTACGAAAAAGCATTGAACAACGACCCTGCATCCCGAAAACTGTTTTATGAATTTGGCGGGCATGTTGCTGAAGCGATCAAAATTGTTCTCTATACCTACGATCCGGAGTCAATCATACTTGGAGGTTCCGTTAGTTCTGCATTTCCGCTGTTCAGGGAGGGCTTTGAGCGTGAACTTAAAAGTTTTGGATACCCGAACTCTCTGAAAAATGTAGAAATCAGCGTCTCGAAAACAGAGCACGTAGCTATACTTGGGGCGGCCGCATTATGCGCCAATCATGCCAGGGTTAACAACACGGAAAAATGAAAAAAATCTCGTTACTCACTCTTTTATCAATTTCCTTCATTCTCTTTGCCGGCAGCTGCAATCAAAACACTCCGGCAGTAAACAGTGTAACCGTTACGGTTCAAAATGCTACTGATGGTGCACCCGTGAAGTTCGGAATTCCTTTTCCGAAGGGAGAGCTTTGGTCGCCCGACCATGTGCGTGTGCTTAACGCACAGGGTGTGGAAATTGCCTCTCAAAAAACCAAGGTAAATACATGGGAGCCGGTTGATCAGAGTATAAAATGGCTCTGGGTTTTCTTTTTTGCAGACGAATCAGAGTCTTATACAATAGAATATGGTGAACGGGTTCGCCAGACCGTTTTTACGGACACCCCGATCGAATTTAAAAATAACCAGCGGGTTAACGGTTTTGCTGAAATCAATACTGGCCCGCTCTTTATAAGAGTTGATAAAGGTGGCTCCGGATTCATCGACCGGGTAAACTACAACCCGGATATGGATGGATTTCGTGAAAATAATCAGATTGTATCAGGGATCGAATCTCGCGGAATTTTCCTGGATCTGCTTGATGATGCCGGTATTGATACATCCAGGGCGGTTATACATCAGCACTTTATAGAACGAGGTTCAGGCCCGATGCACGCAATTCTAAGGGTTGAAGGGGAGTATGAATACGATCGCGACGACCATGAGAATGCACCGTTCGTAACGTATATTCATGCATATGCCGGCAAGCCCTATGTGAGAGTGCTTCATACCATTACATACACCGGTATACCGGATCAAAGCGAACCTCTGAATGGCCGCCAGCATGCCGATATTGCCACACAAACAGAATTGATTATTGATGAAGAGCAGCGCAGCCAGGATGAAGGTCTTATGCGCCCGAAAGACAGGATTGCCAGTATGGGTTTTGGCCTTCAATACAATATTGAGGGTGATGCTACAGTGAAAACCGCACTTGTTGAAGGGCGATGGTGGGAAGATGGGGAGACCGACTTCTTAGAGCAGTCAGCTTCCGGGTTATCACGTTTATCTGTGTTTCAGTCAGGTCCCGACCCTACACGTATACCTCCGGTAGCCGTGTCGGACAGAGATGGGCGAATTGATGGATTTGTGGCGAGGGTTGAGGCGGATGAAATGTTGCGAGAAGCTGAAAAAGCTGAAGGATGGATCTCTGTTTCAGACGATCGATGGGGTGTGAGCATCGGAATCAGAAATATGATGGAGGAATATCCGAATGAACTGTCTGTAGATTTTGACCGTGGTTTGCTGCATGCCTACACATGGTCGCCCAATGAAGAACCAATGAGTTTTGAAAGGGCAAATACAAACATCGAAGCAGGAATGGTGGGTAACTTTGCCCGTGGTATTACCAAGACCTCAGAAATTATTCTCAATTTTCACGATGGTGATGAAGATATTGCCGAGATTCGCAGGGCCATGCAGCACGTTCTTACACCTCCTGTTGCCCATGCCGGTGCCGAATGGTATAGCAATTCTGGCGTTTATGGTACCTTTGCCGGCGTAGATCATGATTTTCAGGGCCTTGAAAGAAGCATTCAATACAAACTCGATTGGATGCTATTCAATGTGAACTGGGAGCCTTGGTATGGAATGTTCGACTATGGCGATGTGAAAAATTATTTCTTTAACTATAACTGGGTTCAGTGGGCAAATAATGAGCCTGCAATGGATTATCAGTGGTGGTTAAATTTCATGCGCAGCGGTAATCCCGATTACTATAATATGGCTCAGGCGATGAGCCGCCATACCATGGACGTAGACAACACGCATTGGCCGAGGCCGCGCTGGTACCGTGGTGATACAAACCGGTCGCTTGATGCTT
>PWOG01000245.1 GCA_003557565.1 Desulfobulbaceae bacterium | reverse complement strand
TTTGTTCAAGAAAGCCCGCTTCGCGCAAAATCTTGAGATGGAAATTTACCTTGGTGTGATCTTGTACTTCAAGGGCCCGAACCAGGTCCATGAAGCGCATTTCCCCACTGTTGGCGAGCAAAATGATGATCTGGCGGCGCAGTATATTGGCCAGGCCCTGGAAAATCCCATCGCTGTCAACGCTTTCGGAGCATTCCCTGAAACGGGCTTCCTGGAGATTCTTGCGCACCGTGGTAAGCAGACCGTCGATGTTGAAAGGCTTGCTGAGGTAGTCGTCGGCTCCCTGCTGCATGGCCTGGACGGCGTTTTGGATGGAGGCGTAGGCCGTTATGATAATGATTCTGGTGCGGGGGGACAATTTTCTGATCAGGGCTATGGCGCTGGTGCCGTTGGTTCCCGGCATCACCATGTCCAGCAGGACCAGGTCGAAAAATTTGTTTTTCATTAATTTCAGGGCCTGGTCGGCGTTTTCTGCGGTTTCGACCAGAAACTCTTCCTGCTCAATGATTTCGGCGATGGTGGTGCGCAGTTCGTGGTCGTCATCGACAATCAGGATGGTTGCCATAATAATTTACCCCCCTTCTTCAAATTTTTGTCGCAAGCCCGGCAGATCTCGTTTGAATATCAGGCGTACCGTGGCGCCCCGGCTATCCGGTGAAGCCAGCAAGCTGATCTCCCCCCCGTGCTCCAGCATGATCCCGTAGCAGATGGCCAGGCCCAAGCCGACTCCCTTGCCAACCTTCTTGGTGGTGAAGAAAGGCTCCATGACCAGGCTCAGGTTTTCCGGCGCGATTCCTTCCCCCTGATCACTGACGGTTATGACCACCCGGTCCTGTTCTTCCCGGCCGCTGACCGTAATTATCCCACCTGCGGGGGAGGCGTCCAGGGCGTTTTGAAAAAGATTGGTGAACAGCTGTTCCAGTTTGAACGAATACCCCGGGATCATCAGGGAGGCTGGCAACTGCTGCACCAGTTCGTGGTTGGCGTTGCGGTGGTCCAGGGTGTGCCAGGCCCGGCTGATAATCGGCACCAGGTCCACCGGCTGCGGCAGCAGTTGTTCCGAGGGCTTGCCGGCAAATATCAGTAATTCCTTGGCGATGCGGGTGGAACGGTCCAGGTTGCGCCTGGCGATGTCCAGACGGTTCCGGGTTTTGGCCGGCAAGGACTTGACTGCCTGGTCCTGTTCCAACATTTCCAGCTGCAGGGAAACGTTGGTCAGGGGATTGTTAATCTCATGGGCGACCCCGGCGGCCAGCCGGCCGATGGAGCTTAGTTTTTCCGATTGAGCGGTCTGCTCCAGGCGCTGGCTGATCAGGGCATCGCGTTCACCGAGAAAACGATCCAGGGCGTACATGATGAAGTGCAGGATAATGAAGGCGCTCAACCCCCGCCAGAATTGAATCGGGAGTTGGGCGATAACCGTTTGAGAGGAAAGAACTCCGGTAAAAACCCCATAGGCCACAAAGGCCGCCCCGGCCCCGATGAAATTGCCGGCCCCTTTACTGCTCATGGTCTGCAGCCGGCGGGCATAGAGGATAAAGCCACTGGCGGTAAACAGGGTGGCGGGAAGGGCAAAGAGCTTGCGGATGCGGTAATCGATCACTTCCAGCACCGGCTGCTGCAGTATTACCAGCTGGTTATACAGCACTAGCAGGAAGCCGGCAGTCAACAGCAAAAAGATACCGATCAGGTAGAGCCCGGCACGCGGGTTAAGTACCCGGTGCAGGTTGATCCCAAACAGCAAGAGAAAAACAAAGGAAATCAGCAACAGCAGCAGGCTGACCTGGCGGACCTGCAGGCGAAGCGCTTCGGTGCCGACTTCCATTGCCAGAAACAATTCCAGCCATTCATGACCGGCGTGGCTGAAGCCAAACAGGGCCAGCAGCCAGAAAAAACCGGCGATCTGCAGGGTGGCGAAGGTCTTCAGGCGGGCGACAATGGCCACCCCCATGGCGAAAAAGGCCGCCCCGTAGAAAATATAGATGAGAAATAAAGTGAATGGCTCCATAACTCGATAAACATACCCTGATAGGCCTGCGGTGACAAAACATAACACACTGGAGTATCAAGAATTTTGGCCCGTCGTCTGCACGTCAGCGCCACCCGCTTGCAAAAAAACCCCCGGACCAGAAGGTCCGGGGGTTAAGGGTGCTGCTACTGCTGCTTACTGCTGGTTATTGCTGGTTATTGCTGGTTACCAACAGCGTTGCCATCTGCATCCAGGATGAAGGTGTGGGTGCGGATGTCTTCCACGTTGGAACTGAAGGCCCGTTTGGGCATCGTCTTCTCCAGTTCATAGCCGTGACCCGGACCATGGCAGGAGGCGCAAAGCGCATCAAATTCCATTTTCAGGGCGTTGTCGGCATGGACATCATGGCAGGTGGAGCAGCTCATGCCGGCCTTGGGACCCTGCATCATGTCATTGTTCTGCATGCGGTGCGAACGGCTGGCTCCGTCTTCGTGGAACCTGTTGCTGCCGACGGGATCATCCAAAGATTCCCAAGTCATGATCTCCACGTGGTCTTCCAAATCGTCGCCGATCAGGAAGCCTGGTGCGTCGTTGCGGCCGGCAAAATTAACGGTTCCGTTATTGCGGGTATGACAGGCGCCGCAGGCATCGAACTGCTCGACGTACTTGAACTGGGTGGGGGTAATAATGCTGGCTTTGCCGGCATCAGCG
>PWOG01000257.1 GCA_003557565.1 Desulfobulbaceae bacterium | reverse complement strand
GGATACTTTTTACGATTTCGGCACTGCCATCTGTGGAGCCGTCGTCTACCACCACGAGCTCAAATTCACCATATTGCTGCCCCAACACACTTTGAAGTGTGTTGCGGATGGACTGCTTTTTATTATATAATGGAATCTGGACGGAGAAAAACAAAAGCTTTATTGATTACAGGTTTTGCAAAGTTAAAGTAGGTAACATGCTACTCTTAGGTAATAGAAATCAAAAACACCGCTGTACATATCAGCCATTCAATATATTCCACAATGAATGGCATAGTGATAAATTTTTTGAA
This sequence comes from Desulfobulbaceae bacterium, assembly GCA_003557565.1. GTDB lineage: Bacteria > Desulfobacterota > Desulfobulbia > Desulfobulbales > Desulfurivibrionaceae > Desulfurivibrio. The sequence continues at coordinate 2,400 of PWOG01000257.1, read as the reverse complement.
TATTGAGAATCATCGGCGAGGACTTGAATCCGGATGGCAAGACAATGGGAGAATATGTATTGTGTGCAAAATTAGATGGCTTAGAGACAAATCTGATCATACAACGAATATCAAAGGTGTTTTCTATTAGCTTATGGATCTGGAAAATATTCATCGGTCTGCATGATGCCAATGTCACGATATTACTGGAATAATCGGGTTTCAATAATCTTCTGACAATATAATCGGCTACATTATCTACCCAAATATAATCTCTCATTGTGTTGTAATTCCCGTCAATGATGGTCTCTCGTTTTTTTATGGCATTATAGACCATGGTTGATATCAAACCAAACCGTTTACCGGGCTGAGTATATCCAAAAACCGTAGAGAGTCTGTAAATGTTGCAAGTAGTATTATCATTAATCAGATGATGAAAAAACTCTTCCTGTTTGATTTTTAAAAAAGCATAAGGTCTTTGAGGTGTTGGTTCTGACGCACGGGTTACATTGGTTTGACCTTCAAAGAGTGCACCAGCAGAGCTAATAAAATGGAAATTTAAATCTATCCCTTGCTTTGAGAACAAATCAACTATTCTACAGATGATTGTCTCAAATACGGCATATTCATTTGCCATCACTTCAGAACAGGCGTCAAAACCAGCTTTCCCTGCAGCCCAAACAACATCCATGCTGTCCTCGTTGTTTTGCAGATGGTTTTTAATTAATAACAACTGGTCCGTAAAGGTTTTTACATTTTTCCAGTCAATTTCACAGCGGATTATTTGGTTAAATTTTCTTTTTAATAATACATTCCTTATTGCAGAGCCAATTAAGCCGTGTCCGATTAAAAGAACTTTCCCGTCACAGTATGGCTTTTGCTGACCTCGAAATAGTATCATTTTTTAATATGGTTTTTCTTACTCAGGAAATAGTCCAATAATATTTTATCAGACGAACGGTCTATATAAAAAAATGCAGGCTTACCATGATTCCTCATCAATATAATCGACTGATTATCCAGGACTAACCCGATAATAAAGGCATTCATCCCCCCCAGAAACAACACAGAAATAATGATTGATGCCCATCCCTCCAATCCGATTTCTTCCGGAAAAAACAGTTTCAAAATTAAAACATAGATTGCAACACAAACAGCGACAGCCATGGAAAAGAAACCCATCAGCGAACCAATACGCATTATTTTGAGATTGGAGGTTTGAATCATTCTCCAGGAATGACTCAATAAAGACCTCAAAGTATAACCGCTTTTTTGGGATTGTATAAACCTTCCGTCTTTTAAGGGTACTTTAAATGTAGTAATCCTTGTAGTAAACCATGAAAGTGCAAGGTCAAAGTATGTTTGATTGATGGATACCGATGCCGTAGCTCGTGCTATGTCTCCTCTCATCAATCTGAAACTGTTAAAAAAGATAATATTCGGCTCCGCCGTTAATTTTGATAATAGCCATTTTATTAATCTCGAACCATAGTCACGTATAAATGAACCATGTACTGTTTTTCCGGGATTTGCATAAACAATATCCTTTTGTTCCACGATACCCTTTTCCAGCAGATCCGGAATAAATTTTGGATGATGCTGTAAATCCTCATCCATCGTAACAATCCAGTCACCACTTGCATGAAGAATGCCGGCCATCGTTGCCGGATGTTGGCCATAGTTTCTGGATAAATCAATGACCCTTACCCATTCATACTGTTTTTTAAGCGACTCCAATATTAATCCTGAATCATCCGGAGCATCATCATTTATAAAAATTGCTTCGACAATTCTTATAGGACACTCCTCCGCTGATAACTGATTTCTGACTTTATCTATTTCGGAAATAAGATCGGTTAAAAAATGAGCTCCTACATAAACCGGGACAACCACAGATAACGATAATGTTTCCATAAGGTCAATTGTTTATATATATCCTTGTTAATTGAAGTTTCTTGCAGATAAATATTGAATCAACCGATATTAAGGGTAAACTTATAGAAATTATCTCAGTATTATGTCATACTCCAGACCGAGATATATTTTCAAATATGCATTACCATGATGATAAGGATCTTTACGGATTTCGTTTTTCTTAAGTGGTGAGCAATAATAAAAAGGTTCATTTCTGAACCCCGGTTTTTCGATTATATATTCCATGTCAAAAAACTTTAAAACCCGGAATATCAGGTTTTCATAACCCGGATCAAATAGCGGTTCCAACTCTATGGTGCTTCTATTATCCTGCTCCTTCAACCATAATAAATATTCTATCCTCTCATCATTACTTTCAGCATATTGTTTTACACGTGGCGTTTCTATAAGTAAAAATGAGGCTACCATAATCAAGATACCTGTTAATCCCAGAAAAGCAGCCGGATATAAATATTTTGCAAAAACAAATCCATTCTGAAACCCGGT
>PWOG01000195.1 GCA_003557565.1 Desulfobulbaceae bacterium | reverse complement strand
TGTCAGAGCCAACCGGGTCCGGGGCAGTCCATGTGTCAGAGCCAACCGGGTCACACCGCCGGGCCACTATGCACCCCACATCCTTGTCGTCCCAGCAGCCGGCCGGAACGCTCGCTACCGCCGTCACCAACCCGGCCGGCAGCAGACGACTCGCGCGGCGCAAGACGGTTGAAATTCGCCGCTCGCTCATCATCATCATCACCGAAACATCCTCCAAGACGGACCTCAAAACGCGTAGGCCAGGCCAAGCGAGAAGTCCACCGCCAGGTGCGCGCCCGGATAGACGTGCAAGTCCGCCCCGACCGGCAGGTGAAAGCCGCCCCCACGACCCAGTTGGACTCCCAGGCCCGTCATGAATGAGGGCAGCGCCGCGCCGTCGCCCGCCGTCAGCCGGCCACCCACCCGGGCGAAAACCGGCCCCAGATAAAATCGCCCCGCCGGCTGCAACACAAATGCCCCCGGACCCTCGACGAGCGCCCCGAGACCCAGATCGAGCATGAAAAAATGCCAGCGAAACGAAGGGGTCAGGTGCAAACCGACGCTCGCGCGGCCCGTGCTCGAACGGTCGCTCGGCACGAAGACCCCGCTGCTCAACGACAGGCCCAGGTGAAACAACCGCTCCGACAGCGCGCGCCGCTCCCGCGCCGGCGCTTCGCGAGCAACCACCGGCGCGGGATCTTCGGCCGTGTGCTCGAGCGCGAACCGCACGCTCACCTCCTCACCACCGGGAACCTGCACCGTCCGCTCGGCGGGCTCGTAGCCCGACCGGCCGACCTTGATGGTGCAACGCCCGCGCGGCACCAGCAGGGCGTAAGGCTCGCTCGGCAGCCCGAATGTCTCGCCGAAATCATCCCGGCAGGACACCTCTACCCGCGCCCCCGACGGGCTGCCCGAGAGCTTCAAGACACCCTCGGAGCGTACCAGCTCGATCTCCACCAGCGCGGTGCGATCCGAGTGCACCGCAACCGCCTTCTCCCGAGTCTCGTAATCGTCGGCCGAGATCTCGAGCAGGTAGGTGCCCGACGGGACCTCCTCGGGGCCGTAGGGCAGAGTGGTCGAATACTGCCCGCGCCGACCGTAGTCCGGCGGGCCCGATACCTCCAACCGCGCTCCCACCGGCTCGCCTTCAACCAGCAACCGACCGGTCTCAGCACGAATCGCCGGCAGCGGGCGCCGCTCGGCCAGCGGGCCGGGGGCCGCGGGTGCCGGCCGCCCCGGCGCCGCGACGGCGAGCGGCGCGAACAGCGTGTCGCCCGCGTCCTCCACCGCTTCAATCAGCTCTTCCTCGCTCGCGGCGCGCCCCCGCGCCTGGCCCAGAAACGCCGCCCGCGCCGTGTCGTGCATCCGAAGCGTCAAGACCAGCAAGCCGCCAAACCGGGTCACGCTGCCGGTGACCATGTAGTCGGCCCCCAGCATCCGGCCGATCTGAACCTCGCAGTCGTGAACGCAGGTCTCGATCGCCCGCTCGTTGGCCTCCAGCAACACCGCCTGGTTCTCGCGGGTCATCACCGTCAAGTGCGGTAAAATGGTCCGCGCAGCACCCCTGACCCAATCGGAGATCGCGTCGAGCTGGGCGTCGCTCAAACCCGACTCCGCCTCCTGGACCTCCAGGATCGCCAGCGTCCGGGAGGGCTCGTCCGGCGCGGAACCAAGGGCCGGCTTGCCCCACACCACGGCACAAACCAGCAACGCCGGCACGAGACCCGAGCGCAAGACGCCCTTCGGAAGATCGACGGGGAAACAACGCAAAATGCTCATACCTGTCCTCTCCGGCTGCCGGCCACCGCCCAGTATCCCCACCACCGGGAGCCACTGTCAACCGGCCTACAGCCGGCTCTTGCCCCGGCCGGGCGAGCCACCAGAGCAGGACGATGGACAGCGTCGCCAAGGCCGAGGCCAACGCCGGCGCGAGGAAGATGGCAGTGAGCCCGGCGGAGCTCGGATCGCGATCGTAGGCCGCGCCCCCGAACCGCTCCTGGGCCACCGCCCCGAACGACCCCATACCGTTGATGCTCCCCGCCGTGTATGTCACGAGGTACACCATGCCTGAGCTGCGGCGGATCGCCAAAGATCGCGAGGATGTGGCCTTGGTGGATCTAGCGCGCCTCTACCGGGGCGACTAATTCTGACACGGTACTCTGACCCGGCACCAAAGCTTCTCTCCCGGAGATTGTCTACGAGCGCGAGCCGGGCGCCGCAACGGCCCCGATTGCCGACTTACACGAACCCGGTCATCATCTCGATGAGGAAGTGATCGACGTTTTCCGGCGTGATGCCGTGTCGTTCGATGAGGGTGTCCACCACCTCGCAGAGCTCAAAACGCTCGAGGTCGTCGAGGCGGCGAAACACGCCCGTACGGCGGCCGATCTGGTAGCCGATAGATGCCATGATGGTTCCCGCCGGAGCCTGTGTCGAGGCCCCTCCTGGCCGGCGGCGGCACATGGTTCTGTATACTGAGCCTGTAGGGGCTTCGGGCAGTGGAGCCCGAGCCCAACTGCCGGTCGAGCCGGCTGCACGTGCTCGGACCGGCCAGGAGGGAACCATGAAACATCTTGGCATGGACGTGCACAGCAAGGCAACCGCGTGGTGCTTGCTCGACGAGGACGGGAAGCTGAGCGGCCAGGGGCGAGTGGCGACGACGGTGGCCGGCCTTTCAACGCTTGTCCGAGAGCTGGGGGGTGGAGAGGGGCTTGTGG
>PWOG01000338.1 GCA_003557565.1 Desulfobulbaceae bacterium | reverse complement strand
TGCACGAAAAACCCTACGCCGGGGTCAACGGATCCGGCAAGCACAACAACTGGTCGCTGGCCACCGACGACGGCATCAACCTCCTGGAGCCCGGCCAGACCCCCGGCGACAACGCCCAGTTCCTGGTCTTTCTGATCGCCATGATCCGGGCGGTGGACCGGCATGCCGACATCATGCGGACCACCTGCGGCAGTTCCGGCAACGATCATCGCCTGGGCGCCAACGAGGCCCCGCCGGCGATCATCTCCATCTTCCTGGGCCAGGAGCTCACCGACATCCTGGAGAAACTGGCCCGGGGCGAAAAAATCTGTTCTCCCGCCGGCTGCCAGTTCGTCAAAATCGGGGTGGATTCCCTTCCCGACCTGCCCCGGGACAACACCGACCGCAACCGGACCTCGCCGTTCGCCTTCACCGGCAACAAGTTCGAGTTCCGCATGGTGGGCTCCTCCCAGTCCATCTCCGGCCACAACGTGGCCTTGAACACCATCGCCGCCGAGTCCCTGGACGAAATCGCCACCCGCCTGGAACAGGCCGCAGACATCAACCAGGAGATCCAGGCCCTGATCAGGGAGACCGTGGCCGACCATGGCCGGATCATCTTCAACGGCAACAACTATTCCGAGGAATGGGTAAGGGAAGCCGAGAAGCGGGGGCTGCCCAACGTCGGCAACACCGCCGACGCCCTCAAGAACCTGATCACCCCCAAAGCCATCGAGCTGTTTGGCAAATACAACGTCCTGAGCAAGGACGAAATGCATTCCCGCTACGAGATCTATTCGGAACAGTACGCCAAGCACTTAAACATCGAGGCCCGGTCGGCGGTACAGATGGTCCGGCGCCAGTATATCCCCACGGTGATCCGCTATATCAGCACCCTGGGCGCCTCGGCCTCGGCAGCCGGCAAACACGGCGGGGTCCAGAAAAAGCTGCTGGAACAGGTTTCCTCCCTGCTGGATTCGGTGAGCAAAAAGGTGGACAAACTGGAAACTGAAACCCGGAAAGCCCGGGACATCGAGGATGTGGGCAAGCAGACCACCGCCTTCCGGGACCGCGTCCTCCCAGCCATGAACACCCTGCGCGAGGACGTGGATCAACTGGAGGAACTGCTGCCGGCGGATATGTGGCCGGTACCGTGTTACAGTGAACTGCTCTTCAAACTGTAGAAAAGCCCTATCGGCACCGCAGCCTGATCTTGACGCCATCGCCCCGGACTTTCACCGCAACACCACACCCGGGTCCATGGCGGCAAGATGCGGTGCCCCATGATCGCTTACTCCTTGATTGATGCTGTGATCAATCATTTCCCATTTCCGCCTTGGCAGGACTGGCTGCGGTTTTACCCTAGAGGGTGACCCGAAACCCGGCCTGGTCGGGAGCTTGATTGAGCCGGCAACGGCATTTTTGGTTTTTGTCTGTGGGGGAATTATTGGTGAAATGTCCAGCCTGTGAGCGCATTATCCCGGCGGAGTCACGTTTTTGCATGTTTTGCGGCGAGGCCCTGCCCGAAAATGCTGAACCGTCGCTGGAGGACCAGGGCGTCCTGGTCGACCCGCAAACCGGCATGGAGTTTGTCTTGGTGCCCGAAGGCCGTTTTCGGATGGGCAACATCTGGGATGACGGCACCATGGATGACCGGCCGGTTCATCTGGTGGAGGTGGCGGCCTTCCACCTGGCCCGCTATCCGGTGACCCAGGCCCAATGGAAGGAGGTGATGGGCGACAACCCGGCAACCGCCTCCGGCGAGGTCTTCGTCGGTGACGACAAGCCGGTGGTCAACGTCAGCTGGGATGACGCCCGGGATTTCATCAGCCGACTCAATGCCCTCGGCGGGGAAAATTATCGCCTGCCCAGCGAAGCGGAGTGGGAATACGCCGCCCGCTCCGGCGGCAAGGAACAGAAATGGGCCGGCACCAGCGAGGAGAAAATGCTCCCCGAATACGCCTGGTACAGCGCCAACAGTGAAGGCCGCCCCCGGCCGGTGGGCCGCAAACTGGCCAACGACCTGGGACTGCACGACATGAGCGGCAACGTCTGGGAATGGTGCGAAGATATCTGGCACCCCAACTATGAGGGCGCCCCCCGCAACTCCTCCCCCTGGCTGACGGCGGCCGCCGGCGGCCGCCGGAACCGCCGGGTGATGCGCGGCGGCTCCTGGAACTTCAACGCCATGAACGCCCGCACCACCTACCGGGACTGGAACAAGACCGATTACCGCTTCTTCGTCATCGGCCTGCGCCTGGCCCGTCAATCCCCTTAATCAACCGTTGAGCCAATGACAACCATCAACATATCCGACGACATGATCCGGCTGGGACAATTCCTGAAAATGGCCGATCTGGCCGAAACCGGCGGCGAGGCCAAACAGATCGTGCAACAGGGCAGGGTAAAGGTCAACGGCGAGGTGGAAACCCGGCGCGGCCGCCAGCTCCATGCCGGGGACGTGGTGGAACTAGACGGCCGGGAACAACTCCTTTTACGATGACGCCCCGTTGGCATTATGGTCTGAATTATGATGCTCAAGGTTTTGGGGCGGACCGATGCCCTCGCTACGGTACTCGCGCCGCAGAGCGCACAGCAGATTAAAACAGGCAAAGACCAGGATGATCGCCACCGGCAGACCGGCGGTAATGGAACCGGTCTGGAGGCTGTTCAAAGCCCGTTCACCGCCGACGATCAGCAGGGTGGCGGCCACCGCTC
>PWOG01000152.1 GCA_003557565.1 Desulfobulbaceae bacterium | reverse complement strand
GGTGGGCCAACCCTGGCAGGACCCCGAGGTCACCTCCGGGTCCGTGACGGCGCAGATGGCCGCGGTGATCGACGGCGACGAGGCGGGCGGCTCCGCGGCCGACGGCCGTAACGCCCGGTCCGCGTCGGCCGAGGACGACCTCCACCGCGCGGTGTTCGGGGACGTGCACGTGATCGCCGACGGCGTGCTGGCCGCCAACGCGCCCAGGGTCGAGGGGCCGGCCCGCACCGCGATCCGCCGGGATGTGGCTGCCGCCCTCGCCAAGGCCCAGGCCGGCAGCGTGCTCGATGATGCGGAGGCCCTGCTGCTGTTCGACACCACCGGGGTGGAGCTCGAGGCCCTGGCGACGGCGGCCGACGAGGTCCGCGCCGAGCGGGTGGGCGAGACGGTCACCTACGTCATTAACCGCAACATCAACTTCACCAACGTCTGCTACACGGGTTGCCGCTTCTGTGCCTTCGCGCAGCGGCGTGACGACCCGGATGCCTACACCCTGTCGCTGACGCAGCTCGCTGACCGGGCCGAGGAGGCCTGGGACGTCGGTGCCACCGAGGTGTGTATGCAGGGGGGCATCCACCCGGATCTGCCCGGTGACTACTACTTCGAGGTGCTCGACGCCGTGCTCGAGCGGGTGCCGGGGCTGCACGTCCACGCCTTCTCGCCGATGGAGGTGGTCAACGGCGCCACCCGGATGGGGATCTCGATCCGGGAGTGGCTCGAGGAGGCCAAGCGGCGCGGGCTCGGCTCGATCCCCGGCACGGCCGCGGAGATCCTCGATGACGATGTCCGTTGGGTGCTGACCAAGGGCAAGCTGCCCACGGCTCAGTGGATCGAGGTGGTCACCACCGCTCACGAGGTCGGGCTGCGCTCCTCCTCGACGATGATGTACGGCCACGTGGACGAGCCACGGCACTGGGTCGCCCACCTCAAGCTGCTGCGTGAACTGCAGGAACGCACAGGAGGGTTCACGGAGTTCGTGCCCCTGCCCTTCGTTCACCAGCTGGCCCCGATCTACCTCGCCGGGGTGGCTCGGCCCGGCTCGACCTGGGAGGACGACCGACGGGTCCACGCCGTGGCCCGACTGCTGCTGCAGGGGGCCATCGACCACGTCCAGCTGTCCTGGGTCAAGGTGGGCCTCGAGCGCGGGGTCGACCTGCTGCGAGGTGGGTGTGACGACCTCGGTGGGACGCTGATGGAGGAGACCATCTCCCGGATGGCGGGCAGCGCGCACGGGGTGCGCAAGAGCGTCGAGGAGCTCGAGGCGGCTGCGCAGCAGGCTGGACGCCCGGTGCGGCAGCGCACGACCCTGTACGGCCAGGTGGCGGTGTCGGATCTCGCGGGGTGACGCCGCCGGCCACAAGTCCGGCGATCGATAATAAAATTGACAATTTTCTCGCATAACCACCCATGACGTTCAAACGTCTGTTCATTTTTTTCACTTTTTCTCCTTGCAGGATTAACCAAAAAACCTTCGAATCCAATAATAAAACTTGCTTCTCAAAATAAAGATATTTTTTAGCAGAAATTCAATGCGTTGTCAAGCTACCTGTCGAGGTATAATTTTGTTGCTTATATACGGGGAATAATATTCGGACGCACTTTTTTAATTCTTGCTTTTTCCGTAAATTGCCGGTATGATCCTTGTTTTGTGAAATTTTCGAAACAGATTTTCTATTTTATTCACAATCATGACCGACCAAATCAATATTACGATGGCCGACGTGGCGAAGCTTGCGGGTGTATCGAAGGCGACGGTTTCAAAGGCGTTACACCGTTTGCCGGTCGTCAAAGCGGAGACATGCGCGCGCGTATTCTCGGCCTGTGAGCAATTGGGCTATCGCATGAACCCCAGCGTCCAGGACTTTTTGCGTCAGCGAATGAACGGACACAAACAGGATATCGCTTTCGCGCTGGTCGGCGTCCCCTTCTCATCCCTCGGATACGCCGGGATGATCGAAGGCATTTCCCAGGGTGTTCAGGCACGCCGCTTGTACTTGATCCTGACGCCGCTTTCGGGCCTTGAAAACCACCGTTACGAGTTGCCGCCGGAAATACGTGACGGGCGGGCAGCGGGCGTCGCTCTTTCCGGCGTTCTTTCGGAGTCACTTATCGGGTTAATCCGCGAAACCGGCACACCGTATGTCGTTATCGGCAATTACCCGCGAACGATCACCGCGCATGCCGATTCGGTGTCGGTCGACGTGGACAGCATGTTCGATCTGGCGGTAGCGGAGTTGACCGCGCGCCGGAAACGGCGGATCAGCTTTTTTTATGAAAATCCGCAAAATTATTTTGCGCGCGAATGCCTTGCCGCTTTCCGGCGCGCGTTACAGGCGCATGGCCTCGAGTTTTCGCCACACCGTGTTTTCGAGGGGAAAGGCGGTGAATACAATGCGCTTGACGTCATGGAATCGGCGTATTCCCAAGGCGCGCTCGATTTCGACGCGATCATCTGCATCAACGATTTGGCGGCGCGTGAGGCAGCCAGCGAAATCGTCGCGCACCTCGGGAAAGCGGCAGCCAACGATATCGTAATGGTCACCACGACCGATCGGATCCGCGCCATCAATCCCATGCCCACCCTGCAATTCGCGGGTTTACCGCACACCTTGGCCCGTATCGGCATGGATGTGTTGGTCGAGCGGTTAAAAAACCCGAACGCGGAGTTCAAGCATATTACTTTTTCACCCAAATTATGCGCCGCGGATACTTCCC
>PWOG01000278.1 GCA_003557565.1 Desulfobulbaceae bacterium | reverse complement strand
CCAACAACCTGCGTCAGTTCGGGCAGATCTTCGCGATGTACGCCAATGAAAGCCGGGGCGAGTATTATCCGCCCGTGCAGCGGACCTTCGTGAGTGCTGGCACGGGCACCTCGACCCCCATGGGATTCAATGGCTTGTCCATGTATCCCGACTATTGGACGGACGCCAGCCTGAAGCGCTGTCCCTCGGACAGCGGCGCCGGCAGTTTGGGGTTCGACGAGGACCTGAACCGTCAGCTTCAGGACATCCAGCAGCGCGACCAATACGACGACCACCGGTCGCGGTGGGTGATTGACGCGTTCCTGTCTCATCCCATCTCTTATGTGTATCTCGGATACGCCACAAGCACGGTCTCCCAAATCGCGGACTTGGTCAACGTGCAACACGGCGGCTTTGGACATGAGAAGCTGATTGGCCAAGAACTGTGGGATCGTGGCGGCCTCAGCGAATGGGCCGAACTCGAACATCAACGCGAGAAGGGCATGAGCGACCTGCCTGGCAGCCGCCGTCAAACGGGTACGTTATGGCCCTACGGCGACGCCCCCTATGACGATGATGGAACGCCCTTGCCGGAGAACTACCCGCGTTTGCGAGACGGCATTGAGCGGTTCTTCATCACCGACATCAACAACCCGGCGGCCGGGGCGCAAGCCCAGAGCAGCATCGCCACGTTGTTCGATGTGTGGGCCGCTGGTCAACACGACCCGTCCCGCTCCACGTGGGAACAGGACCATTTCGGCGGCGATGCCGATAGTTTGCTGAATTTCAACCACGTGCCGGGGGGGAGCAACGTTCTGTTCATGGATGGGCACGTCGAATTCATTCGCTACGGGGAAGGCTATCCCGTGGAGTGGCTCGACGCCAATAACTATCCCGGCGCCGCCGGTACGCAGATGCACCGCGCGATGGTTTATGTCGGAGGTTGGAGCTAATCCAAGACGAAGCGCCACGGTTGGGAGGGCGGAGTTTAGCGCCCTCTCAACCTTAGGCGGCGTCTTGTTGGTGATGTGTAAAACATTGTTGGTTGTGGCTGGTGTGGCGGGGCGTTCATGGCGCCGCCGCGCGTTGGAAAACGAAAGCGAAAACACTGGATGTTGGAGGCGCGCGCCATGCCGTTTGGCCAAGAGCAGGGATTCCCAAAGAATCCGCTGTGCCGGCCAATGGGAGTGGATGGAGCGCACCGTAACCTGTGGTAAGGGAAGGAGTGTGTAGCGATGTCAAGAAAAGAATTTGGTCCGCGCCGGAGAGGAATAAGTTTGTGTGTGAAGGGATTCGTGGCGCTTGCCGCCGTATGCGCGGTTGGTGTGGCGCAAGCTCAACTGCCGGGGTATTGGCTGGAATTCGACCGGGTGGATCGCGATGATGGCGACCACGTTGAGATCGATACGGGCATGGTCAATCTCCCGTACACGGTGGAGCTATGGGTGCGCCCGATGTCCGATCAGATCATCAGCCCCATCGGGGGGCACGCAGACGAAGCGGAACTCCACTTGTACCGGCACAGCGATGGGTATTTCTATGGCTTTCAGAGTGGGCCGGATGGACGGCCGAGAATCGAGGGGCCAGTCGTGGATACGGATGAATGGCACCACATCGCCCTCGTAACCGATACCGACGGCCGCCAACTGTACATTAACGGTACTCTGGGAGCGCAAGACGACGCCGTAGTCGATCCGGAACGCTTCGTCACGATTGGGACCCGCGAAGACGGCGACTACAACTGGATCGGCGGCATCAACGAGGTCCGCATCTGGGACACCGCGCGCTCGCAGGCCGAGGTCGAAGCGGATATGAACCAGATGCTCTCGGGGAATGAGGATGGGTTGATCCACTATTGGCCCATGAACGAAGGCTCGGGAGATTCGATCGAGGACGTCGTGGGCGGCGCGACGGGCAGCATCGTGGGAAGCCCCGTGTGGCATGTCGAAGGCCCCCTCGTGGATACCCCGCCCGACGATCTGTTAACCGTTGGCGAAGGTGGCGACGTGACGCTTGGACCGGTCGGGATTCCCGATTATTTCGCGGACGACGTGGAATACGAGTGGTACTTTGAGATGGGCACGGCCGAAGAAGAGTTTCTCGGCGATGAGGCTGTGTTGACGCTCACCAACACCTCTCGGGACCATGAAGGGACCTACACCGTTGTGGTGAGCCATCCCGAACTGCCCAGTGAGGAGTTCGAAATCGAGCTGTGGGTGACCATCGTCACGCGGCCGCCGCAGGACGTTGCCATTGTGCTCGGCGAGACGGCGACGTTCAGCGTCCAAGCCATTGACGGGGCCTCGTTCGAGTGGTACTTCAACGATGAACTCGTTAGCGAGGCGGAGTTCGTCACCATTCCCAACACTGAGCCAGAGGATTATGGAACGTACACGCTCATCGTGAACCATCCCGACTACGATTCCGAGGAGTGGCAGGTTGAGTTGCGGGCTCCGGATCTCCTGGAGACGCCGCCCGAGGCCGTGGTGGGCATTCCCCAAGGTACGGACGGCGTGCTCGGCCCAGCGCTGGTCTATGCCGAGTATGAGGCGGACGCCTCGTTCTCCTGGGTGTTTGACGGCGAGGAGGTCGGCACGGACGCCTCGTATCCCATCAGCGCCGCTACGGACGATCAGGCCGGGATCTACACATTGACGGTGAGCCATCCCGATTTCCCGTATGACTTCGAATACGAAGTGGAAATGCGGGTGCTGAAGTTCGCGCCGGCGGCCGGCGGTTTG
>PWOG01000001.1 GCA_003557565.1 Desulfobulbaceae bacterium | reverse complement strand
GGCATCATCAATGGTTTCCACCATGTCAGTGGCTTTGCGCACACCACCGCAGGTGTAGATCCCGGTTCTTCTGGTTTCATAAGGAAAGCAGATGAAATTGGAGTCGGCATAACCGTCGAAGAGTTCCAGGTCGAGAAAGCCCGGACCCTGCCGGTATGACAGGTTGACAGTGGAGGCATCGGCGGTGGTGGACTTCATGCCGGCAGCAAGAACCACCATGTCCACCGGCAGCTCCAAATCTTCCTGCAGCAAAGTATCCTTGGCCCGAACCACCAGGGAACCACCCTCTTCCTCGACCCCGGTAACGGTGGCCTTGGACAAAAATATTCCGTCGTTGTCCTGGGCGCCTTTGTAAAACAACTCCATGTTGCCGGGTGTGCGCATGTGCTGATAAAGCACATAGGCCTTACCGTCGGGGTTGTCTTCCCGTACATAGCTGGCCTGCTTAAGAGCTACCATGCTGGTTACGGAGTTGGCGTAAGGAAAGTCCTTGTCATTTTCCTCACCGCCGGGGCTCTGAATAAAAGCCACGTTGGCGGGTACCTTTCCTTCCTTGGCCAGCTTTTCAAACTCGGCATTGGTGACCACGTTGTTGAGCCTGCCGTGTCCCAGATGTTCAAATTCGCTGACATCGGCGGGCACCCAGCCGGTGGCCAGAACCACTGCTCCCACCACTTCGGCGTTGGGATTGGGTTCAGTATAGGGTTTGAAGCCCTGGTTGGGATCTTCCATCTCACCTTTGTCGATCTTATCCTGCATATCGACGGTGACCCTAAAAGGAGCATCCCATTCAGTCCGGGCGCCGGCTTCTTTCAAAGTTACCCCGAAATCACCGGGGGCTCCGGCAATTCGTGCCACCTCGGTTCCGGTCTTCACTGTTATCCGGGAATCGGTTTCCACAGCGCTGACCAGTTCCTGGATACTGGACTCTTCAAGGCCGCTCCAGGGTGCTTTGGTGGGCAACTGTTGACGCCAGCCCAAAGCCTTGCCGCCAAGCTTGTCAGCTTTCTCCACCAGCAGAACTTCATGGCCGGCCTTGGCGGCCTCGCGAGCTGCGGTCAGACCGGCGATGCCGCCGCCCATCACCAGGATGCGGCGATTGGTGGTTTCCTGCTCATCGGGCACCGGGATGTCAATCTTCTTGGCCTGGGTGCAGGCCATCCGCATGTAGTCCTGGGCCAGTTCATTGGTGAACTCGTCGATCACCTCCTGGCTCCGCTCCTCGCTGGGCTTTTCCATGGACCAGACCACGCCTTCGCGAACGTTGGCCCGAACGGTGATGGTTCCTTCTCCGAAATCAAACTCCTGCTTCCAGACCCTGGGGGAGCAGGCACAGATCAGGACGGTATTAACTCCGTCGTTGGCAATGTCATCCTTGATCATCTGGCGGCCGGCTTCGCCGCAGACCGCTTCGTGGGTTTTGGCGGTCATTCCGTTTTCGCCGGCAATCCCGCTGAGGCCCTCAATATCAAGGGCGTCACCGATGCCGCAGCCCGTGCAGATATATACACCGTACTTCTTATCCATAGTCAGTTACCTCCTCGACGCTTGAATCGCTTTCATTGCCGCTGCCGTCGCACTCTGGGCGCAGGTGACAACATCGGATGCCTTTTTGGCACAACCAGCGGAAACATGACCCTCTTCTTGGGACACGATGAAGTTGTTGTTGTCCGTGGTCAATCCAAACGCCTTAGCCTGAGCGCCGATGGCGGGTTGCATACCGGTGGCCAGTATGGCCAGGTCAACCTTGGCCTTGGCCTTGTTGCCGCTTACCGCATCTTCGGCAATCACCGTCACGGAACCGTCATCTTCGGCAACAATGTCAGCGACCTTGCCTTTGACCCAGGTAATATTGGCGTCTTCCTTCAGTTTTTCGCGGAATTTTTCATATTTACCCGGTGTTCTGAGATCGATATAAAAGACGGTGATGGGGGCCTCGGGATACTGTTCGCGTATATAAGTGATCTGCTTGATGGTTGCCGTGCAGCAGATGTAGGAACAGTACTCGAGGTGATTTTCATCGCGGGAGCCGGCACACTGAACAAAGGCGAAGCTGGCTGGCTCGGCATTATCGCCGGGGCGCAGAATCTTGCCGCCGGTGGGTCCGCCTACGGACGCCAGTCTCTCCATCATCATGTTGTTGATAATAGCTGGGCTGGAATCAAACTTGAGATTTTTCATGTTGGCAGGATCGTAGGGGTTCCATCCGGTGGCCCATATAATGCTGCCGACGTCCACGGTAATCTCTTTTTCCTGCATGTCCAGATCGACGGCGTCATACTTGCAGGCCTCGACGATGGCGTCGAGGCTGGCCTGGCTGCAGGCGCTCTTATCCAGCATGTAGCGGGCCGGAAAGGCATGCTCATGGGGCTTGCGAACCGCTTTGACCTTGTCCATACCGAAATTGAAGGGGTTGTCCACTTCATCCTGGCAGGCCTCGGCACAGGCGTTACAGCAGGTACAATTGCCGTTGATGTAGCGCGGCCGTACAGTGAGGGTCACCTGGTAGTTGCCCGGGCTGCCGCTGACACTCTTGACCTCGGTCATGGTGTGAACCCGGACTTTGCGGTTGTTGCGAATCCGCTGGTAGTTGATCTCCAGACCGCAGGATGGCGGACAGAGTTTGGGGAAATACTGGTTGAGCTGGGCAACCCGCCCCCCAAGATAGGGGTTCTTTTCCACCAGGAAGACGTCCTGCCCGACCTCGGCGGCTTCGAGGGC
>PWOG01000211.1 GCA_003557565.1 Desulfobulbaceae bacterium | reverse complement strand
GCGGCCGCCGCCACCCCGGCGCCCCCCTGCTCTGGGAAGGAGAGGAGCCGGTGGATATCTATGACGTCAAGGGCCTGATGGAAGAGCTGCAGGCCGGCCTGGGGCTTGCCGATCTGCGCCTGCGCCCCGCCGCCGAAACCCCGCCCTATGCCGTCGCCGGTTTCCAGCTGGCCCTGGAAGCCGCCGGGCAGGGGCAACTGCTGGGAGAGATTGGAAAAATTCAGCCCCGGGTGTTGAAAGCATTTGGCATTAAGCAGGATGTCTTTTATCTTGACCTGAACCTGACCGGGCTCGACTCCCTGACTCCGGTGGCGGCCAGCTTTACCGCCCTGCCCAGGTTCCCCGCCGTCAAGTGGGATCTGGCCATGCTGGTGCCCGAGGAGGCCGAGACCGGAGAGATGCTGTCGGCCATCCGCGAGGCCGGAGGCAAATTGCTTGACCAGGTGGAAATATTTGATGTATATCGCGGCAAGCATATAGAGCCGGGGCGTAAAAGCGTGGCCTTTGCCATTCATTACCGCGACCCCGGCCAGACCCTGAACGATAAAAAAGTGGGCGCGGTTCACGGCAAGATCATCAAATTGCTTGAACAGCGCTTTCATGGACAACTAAGGGACAACTAAGAGAGGCCTGAAAAATGAATCGAGCGAACCTGACCCGCAAGGACCTGGCTAAGGCCATCAACGAAAAGATGGGCTTTTCCCAGCGCAGCGCCGCCGAACTGGTGGACAACGTGTTTGACCAGTTGAAGGCGACCCTGATGAAAGAGGAACCCATCAAGCTGGTTCAGTTCGGTACCTTCAACGTCCGTCGCAAGGCGCCCCGTCAGGGTCGCAACCCCCGCACCGGGGAGCCCATGGAGATCACCCAGCGCAGCATGATTTCATTTCGTCCCAGCAAAAGCGTACGGGAACGGATCAATCGCCAGTAAGATCATGGCGCTATGTCGTGAGGACCGGTATTGAGCACCTCCGATCAGCAACCGCCGATTCCCGACAAGCTTTATTTCAAGATCGGCGAGGTCTGTGAGATCACCGGGATCAAGCAGCACGTCCTGCGGTACTGGGAATCCGAATTCCCCATCCTCTCTCCCCAACGGGCCAAGTCCCGCCAGCGCCTGTACCGCCGCAGCGACGTGGAAAATATCCTGCGGATCAAGCGGCTGCTCAAGGAAGAGGGGATGACCATCAGCGGGGCCAAGAAGTTGCTGGCCCGGCAGCAAAAACCGGGCGCGGGTAAGCAGCGGCAGAAAGGCGGTGGCTCCCCGGACCGGGAAAACAACGGCGATAAGACCGGCGACCAGCCCGCTGATTCACCCTCCGGGCAGGATCCCGGCCCCGTCTTCAGCGAGATCAAGGAAGAACTGCTGAACCTAAAGAAAATACTTGAACGCTGATCGGCGTATTCCTCCTTGACAGCCGCCCTTCGGGGCGGTACATTTGCTTTTTTAATTTTTGCCGGATTTCGGGATGTAGCGCAGCCTGGTAGCGCACTTGAATGGGGTTCAAGGGGCCGGAGGTTCAAATCCTCTCATCCCGACCAGTAGAAACAGGGGCTTACGGTTAATTCCGTGGGCCCCTTTTTTTTTGTGTGCTCGTAGCGACTTGTAGTGACCTCTGTCAGACCTGGGGGTCGGGTGGGACGCAGCTGGCAAAAATAGGATCTTAAAAACGGTGGCGGGACGAAAACGGCTTGAGATTAACGGGGCATGAGTTGTACTTTAAGTGAAGACAGGATGTAAAGCAGGCGGCCATAAATAACGAGGCAGAGATGACACAAGCGGATATCGGCCTGATCGGCCTGGCGGTGATGGGCCAGAACCTGGTGCTCAACATCAGCGATCATGGTTGCCGGGTGGCCGTGTATAACCGGACCACCGCCCGGGTGGACGAGTTTCTGGCCGGTCCGGCCCAGGGGGCCGAAGTCATTGGCGCCCATTCCCTGGTGGAGCTGGTCGGGGCCCTGAAGAAGCCGCGCCGGGTGATGCTGATGGTCAAGGCCGGGGCGGTGGTGGATTCCTTTATCGAGCAGTTGGTGCCCCTCTTGGAGCCGGGGGATATCATCATCGACGGCGGCAACTCGCATTACACCGACAGCAACCGGCGCACCCGGGAGCTGGCTGCCCGGGGAATTTTATTTGTCGGCACCGGGATCTCCGGCGGCGAGGAGGGCGCCCGCCGAGGGCCGTCCATCATGCCCGGGGGCAACCCCAAGGCCTGGCCTTATGTAAAAGAGATCTTCCAGAACATCGCCGCCCGGGTGGACGGCGAGCCCTGCTGCGACTGGGTGGGCGAGGATGGAGCCGGTCATTTTGTGAAGATGGTCCACAACGGCATCGAATACGGCGACATGCAGTTGATCGGCGAGGCCTACGATTTCCTGCGCCGGGGGCTGGGGTTGGAGGCGGTGGAGATCGCCGGGGTGTTTGGCGAGTGGAACCGGGGGGTGCTGGAGTCCTACCTGATGGAAATATCCAGCGATATCCTGGGATACCTCGATGACGACGGCGCTCCCCTGGTGGATCATATTCTGGACAGCGCCGGCCAGAAGGGCACAGGCAAGTGGACCGGGATCAACGCCCTGGAGTTGGGGGTGCCCCTGACCCTGATCAACGAGGCGGTCTTTGCCCGCTTCCTCTCGGCCCTGAAGGAGGAAAGGGGCCGGGCCGCCGCCCACCTGGCCGGACCGGCGGGGGAGTTCGGCGGCGGGGACGGCGAGCTGAAGGCGTACGTG
>PWOG01000265.1 GCA_003557565.1 Desulfobulbaceae bacterium | reverse complement strand
GGGCCGTCTCCGGCGAGCGGCGATCAGGGCTTCGGTGAAGCGGGCCACCGGTGATTCCAGGTCATCCCCCAAAAACTGCCGGCCGCCGATACCGTTAAAAAGAAAAATGTTGATAACAATAAAGCGCTCGGCCTGCTCGATCTCATCCAGCATGGTCGTCAGGATCCGCTGTTCAACGACCTGCCGGCCGTCGCGGGTGAAGGTAAGATCGTATAAAAATTCGACCCTGGTGGCCGGCCGCCACGGGCCTTGCTGGGCAAATCCCGACGGCGGCCGCCTGGTCAGGCCACGCACCACACCAAGGATCCAGATAACCAGCAAGCCGGCCAATAAAAACTTCATAAACAACTCCCTGTACTTTTTTTTCAGCTTGTTGCACCAGGCAGCTGATGTCAAGGGCCAAGATGGTGGACTTCACCCGAGGTTATTCGATACAATGAAATGTAACTGATCACGGGGTATACGGGAGTAAGCGGTCACAGGGTGCCGCAGGTTGTGGCGATCGGGAGGGCGAAGCGTACATCAGTACGTGAGCCCTCCAGATCGCCGCAAGATGCGGTGCCCTGTGACCGCTTACAATGAAAGCCGATACCGCCGAGCCGTCTTACCGGATCACCGATTATCCCGGCCGAAAAGACCCGAGAACAAAACTGTATTCAGTAAACGGAGCAACCCCATGGACCGTCTGCACCATTCCCTGGCCCGCTGCCATGATCGCCGCCTGTGCGGCATCCTGGAAACGGCGGGTCGGGCCGCCATCGCCGCCGGCGAAATCCTGCGCAGTCTGTACGCCACCCCTCTCAAAATCAGGCACAAGGGACGGATCGACCTGGTTACCGAGGCTGATCTCGCCGCTGAGCAGTCGATTATGCGAATTCTGCACGAATCCCACCCGGAGATCGCGGTGCTGACCGAAGAATCCGCCGCCGCTTATCAGGAAATCAGCCGGAATACGGGCCTGGTCACCCCGGACACCGCACCGGACGACGGGCCGGACCATAACGGCCCGCTCTGGGTTATCGACCCCCTCGACGGCACCACCAACTTCGCCCACAGCTACCCTTGGTTTGCCGTCTCCATCGGTTACATGGAAGAAGGCCGGTGCATGGCCGGGGTGATCTACAACCCCGTGCTCGAAGAATTTTTCTGCGCCGTGACCGGCGGCGGGGCCTGGCTCAACGGCCAGCCCATTCAGGTATCCCATGTTAAGACCCTGGACCAGGCCCTGCTGGCCACCGGTTTCCCCTACACCATCGCCCAGCAGACCGATGAGGTGATGGCGCTGCTAAAAAAAATGCTGCCCCGGGCCCAGGGCGTAAGAAGGGCCGGGGCGGCGGCCCTGGACCTGGCCTATGTGGCCTGCGGCCGCCTGGACGGCTTCTGGGAAATCAACCTCAAGCCCTGGGACACGGCGGCCGGCATCGCCCTGCTCAACGAAGCCGGCGGCCGGGTCACGGATTTCAGCGGCGGAGAATTTTCTCCTTTTAAACCGGAAATCCTTTCCTCCAACGGCCGGCTGCATGCGGCCATGCAGGAGATAATCGCCAGCCCGTAAGTGACTACGGCCTGCAGCGTCCATGAGTGACGGCACCTGAACAACAATAATCGAGAGGACCAAGCCATGATCACCGCCGCCCGCCCCATCCTGCTGCTGCTACTGCTGACCCTGGCCGCCTGCGCCCCGGAGTCCCGCCTGACCACAGCCGTGGTGGACCTGCCCCCCGAGGGGGGCTCCTACAGCCTGATCCTGCACGGCTGCAACTACGGCAACGACCCTTACACCATCGCCTTTCTCTGGCCCGAAGATCAGCCCTACACCTTCAAACCCCACTCCCCCGCCTTCCAGTACCGCACCAGGGAGGGCCTGCCGGCCGGCGAGGCCATGGACCTGGCCCGGGATTTCGTCAACTGCAGTCCCCACTTTCGAAACGCCCGCCTGAGCGCCATTTATGACCGACAAAACGGATTGATCGGCTATGAGCTGCGACCCCTGTACGTCCAGCCCTCACCCTTTCTCCGGCGGGACATCCTGAGGGTGTACTACCGCCATCTGGAAGACCATAAAATCCGTATCAACATCATCACACTGCAAGATACAAACCACGATGACATGGACGATAACCGGTAACTTGTTTACCCTGTACCCGACACGGTTTCCCAACCCGGCCAAACCTTTTATGGTCATTATTGCTGGCAATCAGTGGGTAGCCCATCCTTTGCAGCCATCATATTGTTGCTTGTTGTAGACGCGTTGTTGCTTGTTGTAGACGCGCGGCTCAGGTACACTCAAAATTGTCGGCGTCGCAAAAAGCCGCGCCGCCGACTGGGTGCGCTTTGTAACTGCCTGTTTTCGCGTTACCGACCTACCCGCTTGGCGGGTTTTTGCGAGGCTATCAAAATTAATTTCTGCAAATTGCCGCGAACAACCTGATATTATTGATAAAACGCAAGTGATTACGGGGCCAAAATGGCAAGCGGTCACAGGGTGCCGCAAGTTGTGGTGAGCCTCGGCGGCGAAGCGTACATCAGTACGTGAGCCGGCCCGATCGCCGCTTTCGGCGGTGCCCTGTGATCGCTTACGGTAAAACCGTAACAGAGTGGAGCACGATTGGATGAATTCCAGCAATCAGGGCCGCCCCCCTGTCGCTTGGCCCGGCGTAGTAAAAATCGGTCTGGCCCTGCTTTTGGTGTCGGCCACGGTGAGCGTAGCTCCAGCCCAGGATAATGTTGAACCGTTGCGGGAACGAAT
>PWOG01000091.1 GCA_003557565.1 Desulfobulbaceae bacterium | reverse complement strand
TAGAAATGGAGGCTGCGAGGAGACAGGACGGAGGCAACGTGAACCGCCGCATAGGCGGCTTAGAAACTTCCACCGCCTCGCTGACCTCTTTAAGGATTGTGAACCGCCGCATAGGCGGCTTAGAAAACTCGCGGCCGGTGATCGCCAGGCTGCCATGGGTGAACCGCCGCATAGGCGGCTTAGAAATGGTGTGTGTAGTCGCCGATCTGCTCATAATCGTGAACCGCCGCATAGGCGGCTTAGAAATTGATCCGCACCGATCCGTTGCTGGTCGCCTCGGCCAGTTCAACCTCACAGTTTATTCGTTCGTAACACCGGCCAAAATTACCCAGATTGCACGACGCGGGGTTTCCGAGTAGGATGCTTTGCCGGTTTGTGGCGATGCGTTTTAGCAGCTAGCTGTACGGCGGGTCGTTTGCTGTTGAGTGGAGATAAAAATAAGAACGGGGGCTTTGGGTGCTGAAAGACATTCTGCCGGCGGCGCGTTTTTTAACCATTGTGCCGTTGCCCGGCGGTGATAAGATGCTTGGTGGGCAGGCCGTTACCCGCAGTGCCGCCGCCTTTGTGGCGGTGGGGCTGGTGCAGGGGCTGCTGTTGATCGCCGTGGAGCTGGGGGCCGGTTTGCTTTTTCATCCCAACCTGGCCCTTTGGCTGGTGGTGCTGGCCCTGGTTTTGGTCAGCGGCGGCTTTCATCTCGACGGCCTGGCCGACACCTTTGACGCCCTGGCGGTCAAGAGCAGTGGTGATGAGGGGCGAGATCGCGACCGGCGGCTGGCGGTGATGAAGGATTCGGCCACCGGGGTCATGGGCATGCTGGCCATCTTTTTTGCCCTGGTGCTCAAGTATTACGCCCTGCAGAGTCTTTCCCATTCTTCCTATGCCCTTTACTACTCCAGCCTGTTGCTGCTGCCGGCTTTTGGCAAATGGGCCATGGTGACCGCCATGTATCGGGCGGCTGCCGCCCGTCCCGAAGGCCTGGGGCGACTGTTTATCGGCGCGGTGGGCCGGCGTGAACTGTTCTGGAACGGGGTAACCCTGGTTTTGCCCCTGGGGGCAATCTGCTGGCTGCTGACCGGTTTTCTGCCCGGGTTGTCCGGGATATTTTATCTGCTGCTGCCGCTGGTGCTTTATCTTTTCAGCCGCCTGGCGGTGTCCGTGAGCCGCCGGAAATTCGGGGGCATGAGCGGGGATACCCTGGGGGCGGTCAATGAGCTGGCGGAAATCCTTTTTCTCCTGTTGGTGCTGATATGGTTACGACTCTCTGTCTGGTGAGGCACGGTGAAACCGAAGGTTCGGATATTCCCCGCTACAAGGGCAGCCTGGATGTTCCTCTTTCCCCGCTGGGGCACGAGCAGGTGCGTCATACCGCCGGTCGCCTGCGCGATGCCCTGGCGGCGATGATCAGTGCCCGGCGCCGGAGTTACCTGAGGGCGGTACATGAAGAGGAGGGGGCGGCAACACCGGAAGCAGGCCAGGGTCTGGACGTGGTTTACTGTTCACCTTTGATCCGGGCGGTGGCAAGCGCCGAATACATCGCCGCCCCCCATGGCTTGACGCCCGTGGTGGAGCCGGATTTGCGGGAGCGTCATTTCGGGGTCTGGGAGGGCCTGAGCTTTGCCGAGATCAAGCGCGATTTTCCCGATGTCTTCACCGCCTGGGCCGCCGATCCGGTGCGTTTTGCCCCGCCCGGAGGGGAAAACACCCTGGAGGTGGCCCGCCGGGGCAGAACCGCTCTGGAGGCCATCCTTGCCCGGCACCCCGGCCAAAACGTGGCGGTGGTGGCCCATGGGGGGATCAACCGGGTGATCCTGTGTCATCTGCTGGGGGTGCCGCTGGAAAATATCTTCCGGCTGGAACAGGACCTGGCCTGTTTCAATCTCATTGAGATATGGGATCAGCTGCCGGTGGTCAAGCTGCTTAATGCCCATTAGTTTTTGGGCGGATATTTCTGCAGTTTCCGCTGCAGGGTGCGGCGGTGCAGGCCCAGGCGCTGGGCGGCCTGGGAGATGTTGCCGTGGCAGTCGTTGAGCACCCGGTTGATGTGCTCCCACTCGGCCCGGGCCAGGGAGGGGGCGGTGAAGTCCTCCGCCGGCGGTTCGATGGGGTGCTGCGGGTCGCGGCTGAAGGCCTGGAGGATGCCGTCGACGTCGGCGGGTTTGGGAAGATAGGAAAGGGCCCCGAGCCGGATGGCCTCGGCGGCGGTGGCGATGCTGCCGTAGCCGGTGAGGACCACCATGGTCGGCGGTTCGGGCAGGCCGGCGGCGGCGGCCACCAGTTCCAGGCCGGATTTGCCCGGCATTCGCAGATCGATCACCGCCCGGGCCGGTTTTTCCCTTTTTATCACCGCCAGGGCGGAATCGGCGTCCCCGGCTTCGTAAACGGTGAACCCCCGGCGGGTAAAGGCCTTGGCCAGTCTTTTGCGAAAAGCCTCTTCGTCGTCAACCAGTAAAATCTTGTCGTTTGTTGCGCTCATCTTGTGTCAATCTTCCTTCGTATCGCCCCGCAACGGCGGTTGCTGCTGGTAAACCCGCACCGGCGCTGCCGGGTCTTTACTGCCCCCGGGGTAGTATCCGCCGTCGCTCCAGGTACAGGCTGGCGGTGGTCCCGTTGTCGGGCTGGGACTCCAGGTCGAGCCCGCCGCCGAAATGTTCCGCCGCCGTCTTGGCCAGAAACAGGCCCAGTCCCAGGCCCCTGCCCACTTCCTTGGTGGTGAAGAAGGGCTCTCCGGCCCGTTGCCGGGTGGCCGTGTCCATGCCT
>PWOG01000208.1 GCA_003557565.1 Desulfobulbaceae bacterium | reverse complement strand
TGCGCCGGCAGTTTGCCGAGGCGGTGGCCGCGGCCGAAAAAAAGCATCCGGAATGTCGGTGGTCATCTGCCGGGGAGTTGCTTGAATAAATGGAGAACGGGGCGGCGAACCAGGTGGCGTTTGAGGGGGTGCCGGGGGCGGTATAATAAATTGGGTTGCTGTTGATCATGGGTGGCCGTTTACAAAAAGAGGTGAAGTGATGTGCGAGTTTTGTACCAAGCATGGTGATGGCCGGGTCTGGTTCAAAAATGCCGCCAATTATGGTCGGGATCTACTGGCGGACCTCCAGCGCCGCGAGTATATCAAGGGCTTTTTTAGTTCCACCATAGAAGATGGTGTCGTTACCCTGGGCCGCCTGGAGACCCTTTACCGCCGCAAGAAACAGCTGCCGGCCAGGGTGGTCCGGGCCATGGTGGACAAGGCCCGGGAGGAGCATTTCGGCCAGGTGGTCACCATTGAGGATATCCGGACGGTGGTGGGCAAGGCCGCCACCGTGGTCCGGCTGCCCTGTGCCTGCCGCTGGGCCTCCACCAGGTCGGAAAAGCGGTGTTGCTACAGTGTCAGCTATACGCCGGAGGCCTGGTACCAAGACCTGGACATGGGTTATTTCGGCCTGGCCCAGGATGAAGGCCTGGAAAGGGTCAGCCCGGAAGAGGCCATCGGCCAGATGGAGGAGCTGGAAAGGCACGGTGCCATTCATACCATCTGGACCATGATGACCCCTTTCATCGGCGCCATTTGCAATTGCCGGCCCGATGAATGCCTTGGGCTGCGCGCTTGGTCGCTGGATGTGGAGTTGATGTTCCCCGGCGAGCAGGTGGCGGTGGTTGATGATGAGCTTTGCAGCGGCTGCGGAGCTTGCCTCGACGCCTGCGGGTTTCGGGCCATCGGGAGCCGGCAGGCCGGCGGTGGTGATTTGGCCGTGGTCAGCCCGCTGCAGTGTCATGGCTGCGGGCTTTGCCGCAATGTCTGCCCGGAAGGGGCCATTGCCATGGCGGAGCGCGGAAACGGTCAGTAACCAACCAGCTCCAGGCCCCGGCTGGCCGGGTGATCACGATCAAAGACTACCAGGAGCGAACAGCGCCGGAATCCAGGTGGACAAAATCGAAGCGCGGATAATATCCGACTCCGCCCATTTGGAGATCAAGCGCCGCCCGGCGCAGATTTTGGGTTTCGACCCCCGGAGCGCGCACGTCCAGGGCCCGGCCGAAGAGGTGGAGACTGAGGCGGGCTACCTGTCTGCCCCGGCGGCGCAGCTGTTCATTGTATTCGGGTGAGCGGTAACCGGAAACAACATGGAACTCGTTGCCGCCGCCCAGCTTCTGGTCCACCATGCTGAGATATTCGATGGTGTGGGTGTCTATGGGGTGTACTTCGTCGGTATGATGACAGCGCAACAGCCAGTTGATTTCCTTGAGGGCCTGATCAATATAATAGCCGTTTTTATCCCGGAAGGTAGCCGTGAGTTGCTCGCCGGTGTGCAGGTGGAGCAGAGACAGCCGGTTGCCGGGCTGGATTGCTGCCGCCGGCTTACCGGCCAGGCCCAGGCTGCCGCAGGTCAGTGCCAGGGTGGTCAGAAAAGTATTTTTCAAAAATGACCGTCGATCCACTGTTGGTAAAGACATGCAAGTGCTCCTGTGAGTGTATAATATTTTGAACCCTAACTTAGCCGATCAGACAGCGCTTTGTCAAATCTGGGACAGAGGGAGGGGGCTTTTTAGTTGTTTTTCCGTTTCGGATTAATGAGAAATTAGTTAATATGCCCTCTTTGCTATGTAATTAAACCCTTTAAACAGGTGGGTGGGTTAAACAATGGGCAGCCGGCGGCGACGATATTTCGAGCGGAGTAAACAGGGCAGGAAAAACAGGATCAACCTCTTACCCAGTCTGCTCACCACTATAAGTCTGTTCAGCGGCTTTTACGCCATTGTTTCCTCTATAGAGGGGCAGTTTTTACATGCGGCCGTGGCCATCCTGATCGCCGGGGTCTTCGACGCCCTGGATGGTCGGGTGGCCAGGCTCACCGGTACCACTAGCGGGTTCGGCAAGGAATATGATTCTCTTTGCGATCTGGTGGCCTTCGGGGTGGCGCCGGCCATTATGGCCTATCAGTGGGTGCTGCACCCTTTTGGCCGTTACGGCTGGCTGGCGGCCTTTGTTTATGTGGCCACCACCGCCCTGCGCCTGGCCCGGTTTAACTCCCAGCCGACCGGGGCAGAGAGCAAGGATTTCATCGGTCTGCCATGCCCGGCGGCCGGGGGCATGATCGCCACGTCTTTCCTGTTCTGCCATTTTTTCGGGATTAGCGGCCGGCCCATGGATACCATCATGCTGGTGGCGGTATTCCTGCTGTCTTATTTGATGGTCAGCTCGATTAAGTATTCGAGCTTTAAACAGGCGGAAACCCCGCGCAAGAAGTCTTTCCAGATGGTTGTAGGGCTGGTGCTGCTGATTATGATTCTGGCCACCGAGCCCCGGGTTACTCTTTTTCTCCTGGCCCTGGGTTATGTGCTGTCCGGGCCGCTGGCGGCGGCTTACCGGTTATTGACCCCGTCTTCTCCGGCGGGGGATGAGCAGGAAAAGGCAGCGGCAACGACGGAAGAAGGTGCGGAAGAAGACACGGAAGAAACGCCCGCCGTCGAAGCCGGGAGTAATAAATAAAGCAGGTTGCGGGGAGTCGTCTGGAGCAGCTTGGCGGCACCCCGGGGAGAAATAGATCATGAGTGAGAAGATTTTTGTTTTTGATACCACTTTGCGCGA
>PWOG01000106.1 GCA_003557565.1 Desulfobulbaceae bacterium | reverse complement strand
TGTTGGGCAAAATATTTTCCACTCTGACAAGCCGCAATGATGGGGACAGACTTGCAACCTGTCCCCGGCCACGCGAATTTTTTCCTTTTTGGGCGGTACTGCCGGACAGTTGCTATTGCAGGTCAATCCCCGCTTCCGCGGCCGTATCCCGGATGTTTTCCACAAAGATCCGGGCAAAATCTTTTCTTTCGCCCAGGCCCTCGAGTTTGGCGGTGGGCTTGATGCCCCGGGACCGTAGCAGGGATTGCAGGGAGTCGTCATCATCCCCGGCCATGTCGTTGCGGGCATGATCGCCGGCCACGGTCATGAAGGGCACCAGCAGGGCACGGTCGACCCCGTCGGCCGCCAGGCGTTGGGCGGTGTGCTCCATGCCGGGAAAACCGGTGGCCATGGTGAAATAGATGGGGATCTCGGGGTAGCGTTGCCGCATCAGGTGTTCCAGTTCAAAAAAGACGCCGGTGGAAAAGGTGCGGTTGCCGTGGGCCATATACACCAGGGCGCTGTTGTTTTGCCGGGCCTGCTCGACATCCGCGGCCATGAGGGCGGCGACCCGCTCCAGATCCCGGCGGTAAGGGAATTTGATTCCCGGCTGGCCCAGGGCAGGGCGGCCCAGGATGATCTGCTGGAATGGCCGGTTGCGTTCCTTGATAGTGGTGATGGAGTTAAGGGCGCGAACCAGTGCGGCCAGATCGTTGAACTCCTCGCCGGCGGCGATATGGGTGGGCTGGACCACGATGTGCCCGTAGTCCTCGTCCACCAGGTCGGCGATGGTGGCCAACGGCGCCTTGACCGCCAAAATTTCCCGGGGAATCTCCGGGTGGGCCGCCAGGAACTCCTGTTCATCCTGGCGGGAGTGCCAGATCCGGCGGATGATGTTGGAGGTGAAGGCAAGCCTGACCGGAGTTTCGGGGTAGGCCGCCCGGACCTCGTCGTAAATGGTGAGAATCCCTGGCAGGGCCTCGGGGAAACTGGTGCCGAAGACGGCCAGCACGATGGCCGTCTCTTCCGACGGCACGTTGACCTTGGCATGAGCCGGGGGTGCGGCAACCAGGGTGAACAGCAGGGCCAGGGCGGCCAGCAGGGCCGGGAGCGCCGGCCGGCATGCCGGCCGTTTGCGGCCGGTGACAGCGGGGGCAGGGCTTGCGGTTTGGGGTTGACTGAGGGTTGCAGGACAGCTCATCATTATTCCTCCGAAAACAATTGCTCGGTGCCGGGGGAATAAAAAACCCGGACCGATAAATTATCGATCCGGGAGTCCCTGTTTTCCACGCGATCTGTTGCCTACCCCTTTTCCACGGGGGTGGCGCCGATTATCCAGGCAGGTCTTCTGACTTCCGGTTCCTCCTACCGGCCGCGTCTTCCCATCCCAAACAGCGAGACAGTGACATCATCTGCGGCTTTCGTCCCCGGTTACAGCGGCGGGCCCGTTCCCGATTCACACGGGATTCCCTATTAAGCTCAAGCGAGCACCTGGATAATTTTTATGATCATGCAAGAGTTACGTAAATTTCAGGCCAAGTCAAGATGTTTGCCGAAAAAATGTTACTTTATGTCACTGTTTGAATATATTTTGCATCTGGTTGACCACCTCCGGCGAGGGCAGGTCTTGCTCCTGCAGGACCAGGAGAGCGAAGTTGCTGGCCAGGATCTCCTCGGGATGAATGATATATTCGGTGTTTATTCCCGTTTGCTCGAAAAAACCGAAGATATCCCGCATCCTGACAAGCCGCGGTGTCCGGTCATCATACAACGGTTGACAGGTTGAGGTGTCATCGTCGAGGTCAACCAGGAGAAATCGAAATTTCAGATAGCTGAAAAAAACCCCGCCCTGTGCCATGTCGTAGTTCTCGGCCCGGGAAAAAATAACGGGAATGGCCCAGTGTTCTTCGCCTTCGGCCCGAATGCGGATGTAATGCTTGCTTTTTGGAGCGTCGGGGTTGGTGATTTTTCGTAATTTCAGTTCCTCGGGCAGGTCGATCTCCCGGCACTTTTCAAAGCCGATGGCGGCGTATAATTTTTCCCGAAGGTCGGGGTTGGTGCGGGTTATGATATGGAAAAGCTCATGGCTGATGGTCTTCTGTAACTTCTCCACCGGCCAGGACAGATAGTGCTCGGGCAGGACAATGGCGTTGGCTCGGGTATATGCGACTCCACCTTCTTCATCCCCGGTGGTCTTGACCAGGAGAACCTGTTCCGGAAGGGGCAAAGACAGATTATCAAGATTTTCCTGAACTCCTTCCAGGGCGGCCACAATCTGCTGTTTTTCCTTTCGTTTCCATTGGCGGACACTTTTGCCGACAAAGGCCAGGAACTCCTCCTGGGAGACGCTGTTATCCGTCTTCAGCCTGGCGGCCCGATCGAACGGGCTCAAATTGCGCACAAATTCATCTGGCGCGGTAAGAATCTCTCTGCCTTCGTCAATGCCTGCAAAAGTAATGGTGGTGTCATTGACCACCAGGTTGTTGGAACAGGAAACCTGGATTAGCGAAAAGCAGATAAAGATAAGGATTAAAAGGTTTTTCATCATATACAACCAGCTTGCTTAAACGGACGGCCTTGTTGTGTTTTTTATACGCTAATTCAAAAAGAAAATTTTTCCAAGCCCATTCCAGGGTAACCGATCACAGGGGTCAACCGGAAGTAAGTGGTCACGGGGTGCTGCAAGATGCGGTGCCCCTTGATAGCTTACACTCAATTTTTTAGAAGTTGACAGCCTGCGGCGCACTTACGACAATGAAACAACACCACATGTATCCGGTAAACCGAAGACGACACGGGACGTCACCGGTGCGCAGGCGCGTTGTATCCGCAGAATGGGAGGTTGTCCTATGAAGGCGATCGGATTATTGAGCAGCATGTTGCTGGTGATGGTGGCCGGCTTTTGGCTGGCCGGCTGCGCCACCCAGGCTCCGGAGTTGATCCGGGAAACGCCGGAAGAGGTGGCTCTGCCCAATGAAGTGCGCCAGGATCCCGATCGTTTTGAGGGGGCCACGGTGCGTTGGGGTGGTATTATCACCGGGGTCGAAAACCTGGCGGATTACACCCTGGTTCATGTTTTGTCCCGGCCTCTGCGCCACAACGGCCGGCCCCGGGACACCGATGCCGGTTACGGACGTTTTCTGGCGCGCTTTCCGGGCTTTGTTGAACCGGAGGTGTTCGCCCCGGGCCGGGAACTGACGGTGCGGGGGGTGGTCAGGGGAGTAGAACTTATGCCGGTGGGTAGTTATGATTATCCTTACGTGCTGGTGGACGTGGATGTTCATTATCTGTGGCCCGGCGTCGAGCCTGTGCGTGATCCTTACTATTACGCTCCTGCCTGGCGGTACGACCCCTGGTATCCCTATCGTTATCCCTACTTCGGGCCCTGGCACTAGCCCCGGGGTCTTTCGCGGCACCAGGGGCAGTCGCCTCCTTACTCTGCCGACAGCATGATAAGAAAGGGGGCGATGGCCATGCCCTGAATCAGCCATCCCAGCAGGCATACCCCGGCGGCCCGCCAGACTCCTTCGTAATCCAGGGCCTGGCGGGTGGCCATGATCATGGCCGTGAGGATCCAGAGCGAAGCGGCAAAGATCACAAACCCTCCCAGATAGGGAATCCCGGCCAGCAGCCGGATGATCCCCGGAGCACTGGCAAAACCGACGACCCGGAGAAATTGGCCGAGGCTGGCATTGGTGCGGGGTTCGGGCAGGATTTTGGCCCCGACGATATAAATGACCAGGGCCCAGATGAACCAGCCGGCAAAAGCGGCGACGGTGCCGACCAAAAAACCCTTGATGCCCAGCTGGAGAGAGCCGATACCGGCGGCCAGGCTGGAAATAACCACCACGTTCATGGCCGGCCCCAGGGCATTGGGGTCCGCCTTCACCTCCCGGTACAGATCAATGTCCAGCTTGCCGGCGCGGATAATACGATCTACTAGCGATTCCATTCAATCTTCCTTGTTTGCTGACCGCCGAGGGCGGAACTGTTGGATTTTGTGGGGAGAGCCGTCCGGAACCAGGCGACGGATCTGCTCCAGGTCGGCGGCGGTGAGCAGGGAATCGACCGCCGTAGTGCGAAACTGATGATCAATGCCGGCGGCGGCGATGAGAGCAATCGATTTTCGGATGGCTTCGGGGTCGACCTTGACCCCGGCCAGGCGGTCGTATTTTGCCAGTGGAGCCTTGATGTCCATGGCCAGGTAATCCACCGCGCCGGCATTAATCAGCCGCTCCAGGACCTCGGGGCGGCTGCCGTTGCTGTCCACCTTAACCGCCAGGCCCAGCTCCCGAAGTTGCCGGCAGAAAGGGAGCAGTTCTGGATGCAGGGTGGGCTCACCGCCGCTTATTACCACCCCGCCCAGTTTGCCTTTTCGGGCTGCCAGCCGGGCAATTACCGCCTCCGGATCATAATCGCTCAAGCCGGCCGGCCCGGCGGGCTCGATTAGCTCGACGTTGTGGCACCAGGGGCAGCGGAAGTTGCAGCCCCGGGTGAAGATCACCGCCGCCACCCGGCCGGGAAAATCGTTGAAGCTGGCGGGGTGAAAGCCGCCGATGGGCAGCAAGCGACCGCCCGGCACTCCATTCTGGGGCACCCTGTGGCCGCCTGCGTCGTTGATCCCTTGATTGCTGGCGATGGTCATGACTGGACGGGAGTCAGCCGGTAATGATTGCGGAAGGCAAATTCCGCCTGCTTGCCCTCGTGCCATTGCTGAATGGGGCGCAGGTAGCCCACCACCCGGGAATAGACCTCGGTGGTGGCCTGGCAGGTGGGGCAGCGGTGCTGCTCGCCGGCCAGGTAGCCGTGCTGGGAGCAGACCGAGAACACCGGGGTCAGGGTGAAATAGGGGATTTGGTATTGGCAACAGACAGTTCTCACAAAGCCTTTCACCGTCTCGGGGTCGATCTCGGCTTCCCCCAGGAAGCAGTGGACCACGGTGCCACCGGTGTATTTGGCCTGCAGCTCGTCCTGGTGGTCCAGAAGCTGAAAAATATCGTCGGTGTAGTTAACCGGCAGCTGGGTGGAGTTGGTGTAGATGGGCAGGCGGTTTTGCTCGCAGCAGGTCAGGGTGGAAGTCAGTTCCGGGAAGCGGCGGGCATCCAGCTTGGCCAGCCGGTGGCCGGTGCCCTCGGCCGGGGTGGCCTCGAGATTGTACTGGTTGCCGGTTTCTTCCTGGAATTTGCTCAACCGCTGCCGCATGAAATCCAGCATCCGCAGGGCGAATTCCTTGCCCTCGGCGGTGCCGATATCCTTTCCCAGCAGGTTGAGGCAGGCCTCGTTGGTGCCGATCAGGCCGATGGTGGAGAAGTGGTTGTCCCAGAAGCGGTTGAAACGCTGCTCCACCTGGCGCAGGTAATAGCGGGTGTAGGGATACAACCCCTTGGCGGTGAAGTTTTCCAGCACCTTGCGTTTGGTCTCCAGGCTGGTCCGGGCGATTTGCATCAGCCGTTCCAGGCGCTGGAAGAACTCGGCCTCGTTGTCGGCCTGATAGCCCAGGGCTGCCATGTTGATGGTCACCACCCCGATGGAGCCGGTGAGGGGGTTGGCCCCGAACAGCCCGCCGCCCCGTTTTTCCAGCTCCCGGGTGTCCAGCCGCAGGCGGCAGCACATGGAGCGGGCATCATCGGGGCTCATGTCCGAGTTGACGAAGTTGGCGAAATAGGGCAGGCCGTAGCGGGCGGTGGTCTGCCAGAGGCGGTCGAGGCTGGGGTCGTCCCAGTTGAAATCGGCGGTGATATTGTAGGTCGGGATGGGAAAAGTGAAGGCCCGTCCCTTGTGGTCGCCCTCGGCCATTACTTCCAAAAAGGCCTGGTTGAGCATGTTCATCTCGTCCTGATATTCACCGTAACAGCTGTCGCCTTCGCGGCCGCCGATGATCACCGGGGAGTCTTTCAGGGCCTTGGGGGGTTGCAGGTCCATGGTCATGTTGGTAAAGGGGGTCTGGAACCCGACCCGGGTGGGGACGTTGAGGTTGAAGACAAACTCTTGCAGGGCCTGCTTGACCTCCCGGTAGCCGAGCTTATCGGCCCGAATAAATGGAGCCAGCAGGGTGTCGCAGCTGGCGAAGGCCTGGGCGCCGGCCGCCTCGCCCTGGAGGGTGTAGAAGAAGTTGACGATCTGGCCCAGGGCGCTGCGAAAGTGCTTGGCCGGGCCGCTTTCCGCTTTGCCCGGCGCCCCGGTGAAACCCTGTTTGAGCAGATCGCGCAGATCCCAGCCGACGCAGTAAACCGAGAGCTGTCCCAGGTCGTGCAGGTGCAGATCACCGTCCAGGTGGGCCCGGCGGACCTCGGCGGGATAGATCTTGTTGAGCCAGTAGTTCTTGCTGACCTCACTGGAGACATAGTTGTTGAGCCCCTGCAGCGAGTAGGACATGTTGGAGTTTTCCTGGACCTGCCAGTCGAGTTTCTGCAGATAGCCGTCGATGAGATCGAGATCGGTCTGGGTCACCATCTCCCGCAGGCGGGCGTGCTGATCCCGGTAGAGAATGTAGGCCTTGGCGGTCTTTTTGTAAGGCGAGGAGAGCAGCACCTCCTCCACCAGATCCTGGATTTCTTCTACCCCCGGGCTGGCATCGGTAAACATCTGCTGGGCGATGGCCAGCACCTGCATGGTCAGCCGGCGCGCCTCGGGGGAGCCGATTTCACCGGTAGCTTCACCGGCCCTGGCGATGGCGGTGGTGATCTTCTCCGACTCAAAGGGCACCAGACGCTGGTCCCGCTTGCGGATAAGGCTGAACAGCGGGGCGGCGGCCTGGGTGTCGGCGGTGTTTGCCTGGGGTTGATTCATGGGTCTGTTCCTTATACCTGGTTGATAATAATAAAATAGTGACTACCCGGAAGCGGTGAAGCAAAAAACGAATAACATACTCTATATCGTGTTGCTGATTCTGGTCAACACAAAATATAGTATCTTTCGAGGTGTGCTGGCCGGAGTTTACCCGCCAGTCATGCCGGCAGTAATCCGAAAACAGGTAATTACCGGGTATGCCCCGACGGCATCGTAAAAGCGGTGCCGACAAGTTTTTTCCCAGGTAAACTCTAGCCCTGAAATTTCTCCGGTACCGGAATCACCCGCGGCACCCTGCCCAGGGGATTTTCATCCACCAGCATAAGGCAGCCGTAGGTCTTTTCCAGGCGGTGGTAAGTAAGCACCTCGTGGGGGCTGCCCAGTCCCGCCATCCCGCCGTCGCCCAGCAGCAGCAGGCGATCGCCGTACATGGCCGCCAGGTTGAGGTCGTGGGAGACCATGATGATGGTCACCTGGTGCTGCCGGCGCAGGCGTTCCATCAGGTCCAAAATCCTGATCTGGTGGGCGGGGTCCAGGGCGGCGGTGGGCTCGTCCAGCAACAGCAGACTGGGCTGCTGGCACAGGGCCCGGGCGATGAAGACCCGCTGGCGTTCGCCGCCGCTTAATTGATCCAGGCGGCGGTGAGCCAGGTGGGAAATTTCGGTAAACTCCATGATCTCGGCGGCCAGTTGCCGGTCGGCGGCCTTTTCCAGTTCCCAGAGGCCCAAGTGCGGCGAGCGCCCCATGAGCACCGTTTCCGCCACCCGGAAGGGAAAATCCGTCGGCGCCTGCTGGGGCACCACCGCCACCCGGCGGGCAAATTGGCGCCGGGGCTGGGTCAGGGGCGCCCGGCCGAAAACCTTCACTCCTCCCGTTGCCGGCGGCAGCAGGCCGGCGATGGTTTTGAGCAGCGAAGTCTTGCCGCTGCCGTTGGGGCCGATGATCAGGAAAAACTCTCCTGCCGCCACGCTGAACGTAACGCCGCTGAAGATTGACTGTTCCTGGTAGGACACCCCCAGGTTTTCTGCTTGCGCCACGGGATGTTCCGGTGCGACTGCGGGGCTGGGTGTCCGATGACTGCTGCCGGTCATGACCGTGACCTCCAGAGCAGAAAGATGAATAATGGGGCGCCGATCAAAGCGGTGACGATTCCCACCGGCATTTCCCCCCCGGCGGGCAGGGTCCGGGCCAGCAGGTCGCAGGCGATGAGATAGGCCGCCCCGCCCAGCAGGCAGGCGGGGATCAGCAGGCGGTGGTCGGGGCCCACCAGCAGGCGGAAAACATGGGGCACCACCAGGCCGACAAAACCGATGAGCCCGGCCTGGCTGACCACCAGCCCCACCATGAAGGAGGTGGTGACCAGCAGGGTGAGGCTGACGGTGCGCACCCGGATGCCCAGGGCGCTGGCGGACTCCCGGCCCATCAGCAGCAGATTCATGGGCCGGGCCAGCAGGCCGATCAGCAGGATGGCCGGAAGCAGCAGCAGAAGCAGGGGCAACTGCTCGCGGCCGATTTGGGAGAGATCTCCCATCAGCCAGAACAGGGCGTTCCGCAGCCGGGTATCATCGGCCAGGGCCAGCAGCAGCATGATCAGGGCCCCGCAGAAGGCGTTCATCATCACTCCGCCCAGCAGCAGGGACTCCTTGCCCGGGGCGTTGCGGCCCCCGGCCAGGCTCAGGACCAGCAGCAGGGTAACCATGCTGCCGGCAAAGGCCAGCAGGGAGACTCCCGGGAATGATGACAGCCCGTACATCATCCCCAGCAGGGCCCCCACCGCCGCCCCGCCGGAGATGCCCAGGATGTAGGGTTCGGCCAGGGGGTTACGGAGCAGGGCCTGGAAGACCAGGCCGCCCAGGGCCAGGGTCGCCCCGGCGGCGGCGGCCAGCACCACCCGGGGCAGGCGGATTTCCCAGACAATGGCGGCGATGACCGGGTCGGCCTCGCGGGACCGGAATATCAGGGTCCAGAGTTCGGCCATGTTCATCCCCGAGGAGCCGGTGGCCAGCCCCAGGAAAACCGCCAGCAGCAGCACCGCGAGGCTGGCGGTGATGAGCAGCAGCATGGTTTTGGGCACCGAAGGAAAGAAAGTGGACATACCAGTGGCGGCCTCAGTTTAATTGACGGTGGCGCTTGATGGCGGTGGGGAAGCGAAAAGCTCGGGCTGGATCAGCCGGGCCAGCATCTCCAGGCCGTCCACCAGCCGGTGGGTCGGGCGGTCGAAAAGATCGGCATCCACCACGTGAATGCGCCCGTTCTGCACCGCCTTCAGCTGTGGCCAACGCTGCCAGGCCCGCCGCAGCTCCTCGGGGCTCTGGCCGCCGGCCATGGAAGTGATGATGGTGACCTCCGGCTGCAGGTGAAGAATCTCCTCCCAGCCGTAACGGGGATAGGGCGGTCCTCCGGCGGCGGCGTTGCGGCCGCCGGCCAGGACAATCAGTTCATGGAGGAAGGTCTGTTTGCCGACGCTTACCATGGGTTCGGCGTCCACCTGAAAAAATACCAGGGGACGGTGGTCGATACCCCGGATTTGCCCCTCCAGGCGTTCCAGCCTCAGGGTCATGTCGGTCACCAGGGTCCCGGCCCGGTCGTCGGCGTTGAGCACCTTGCCCAGGGCTGTGAGGCTGGTCTTGATCTGGGCCAGATTGCGGGGGTCGATGGCAAACACCGGAATATCAAGGGCCTCCAGGCGCTCGATGAGCCGGCGGGGATTGCCGTCCCTGATGGCCAGTACCAGATCGGGTTTAAGGGCCACGATTCGCTCCAGGTCGGGCTGGACATAGGAGCCGATCCGGGGGATTTCCCTGGCCGCCGGGGGATAATTGCTGAACTCGGTGGTGGCCAGCAAAACATCCTCCCGCTTAAGGGCAAAAACCATTTCAGTTATGCTGGGAGCCAGGGACACCACTCGCTGGGGCTGGATCGGAATAGTCACCCGGCGGTCGGTGAGGTCGGTGAGCAAACGGTTCTCGGCTCCGGCCGCCAGCGGGGCGGCCAACAGCGGGCAAAGCAGCAGTAGAACAAATAAAATTTTCATGGCTATGGCCTTGGTGGTTTTATCGTAGCGATCACAGGGCACCGCATCTTGGGAAACAGCTGCACGGCGGTTTTCTTGTTTGCCTCTGGCAAACCCGGTCTTTTGCTGCAATCTTGCGGCTCTGTAATGCGGGGTCGCCCATGGGACATCCCGGATGTTCATTGCAGATTAAAACGGATCGGCACCATAACCGTGGTGGCCACGGGCTGGTCGCCTCGCCGGCCCGGTTCAAAGCGCCAGCCGGCAACGGTGCTGGCCGCCGCCCGGTCCAGCATGGGGTGGCCGCTGGACTCGGCGACCTGCAGCTCCTCGACCCGGCCCCGGCGGTCCACCAGTACTTCCAGTAAAACCCTGCCCTCGTAGTGCCGTTGCCGGGCCGCCTGGGGATAGGTCGGCGCGGGATTGTCGCGGTAGAGGGGCCGGGCCTCGATCACCTCGCCGGAATCTTTTGCCGCCGCCGGGTCATCCCGGTTTCCGTTGTCCGCCGCACCGGTTAGGGCTGGCACCGGCCCCACCGGCGGAGTTTTCGTCCCGGTGCCGGCGGTATCCGCCGTGTCGCCGGATGGTTTGGGGGCCTCCGGGAGCCTCGGTGGGCTCATCGGGGCGGTGGCCTCCCGGGCGGTTTCCGGCTCCGGCTCCGGCTCCGGCTCCGGCTCCGGCTTTGGCTCCGGCTCTGGCTCCGGCTCCGGTTCGGGTTCGGGTTCCTGCTCCGGCTCCTGGCCGGAATTGTAGAGTGGTGCCGGTTCCGGAACCAGGTCCGGCTTTTCCCGGGGCTGCGGTTCAGGTTCTGGCGCGGTCGTTGCCGTTGGCGGTTCGGTTGCCCTGGCGGCGGCTTCCCCGGAAGCCGGGGGCGGCGCGGGCAGGGTGCTCAATTCCAGCTGCAGGCCGGCCCGTCCGGACCCTTCCGGGTGGGCCGGCGCCCAGGACCAGTCGTTGCCCCACCAGAACAGCAGGGCGTGGCCGGCCAGGGCCAGGAAAATTGCCATGGTCATCCTTTGCATGGTCTTCCTTGAAGTGGTGACCGTTCAACGTTCAAGGGTCGGCGGTTTCGGCCTGGAGGGAAACCCGTTCCAGGCCCGCCTCATTGATCCGGTCGAGAACCGCGTACAGCTGCTGGTAGCTCAAGTCGCGGTCGGCATACAGAACCACCGTGGAAGCTGGTTCTCGCTCGACCAAGGCCCGCAGGTGGTCGGCCAGGTTTTAACGGTCCACCGGCCGGCGGTTGACGAAGATGCCGCCGTCGGCCTGGATATTCA